>CADBMP010000104.1 GCA_902795775.1 uncultured Lachnospiraceae bacterium
ATAAGCCGGATGCGCCCCGCACAAAGAAAATGCAGGGGCGTGATAATGGAGGTGGGACCATGGAGAGCATTTACGGCAAATATCTTGCCGAAATTGAACAGATACAGAAAAGATTTATGGTGCAGGTGGAAAAATTCCGGGAGGAAATGAAAGAGAAGACAGGAATGGATCCGGTGGAGCATTGTCTTTCCAGAATTAAGTCCGAAGAAAGCATGAGAGAAAAATGCCGCAGAAAAAATCTGCCGGAAACAGCAGAATCCGCATTGTTTGAAATACACGATGCAATCGGATTCCGGATTGTATGTGCGTTTTTAGATGATGTTTACCTGATCAGGGACAGGCTTTTGGAAACAAAGGAATATGAGGTAGTGGAAGAAAAGGATTATATCCGTCATGCGAAGCCGAATGGATACCGCAGTTATCACATGATATTAAAGATTATGGGAAAATACTATGTGGAAATCCAGCTGCGGACCATTTCCATGGATACATGGGCAGCACTGGAGCATCACTTGAAATATAAAAAAGAAATTAAAAATGAACAGCTCATCATACAGGAGCTAAAGAGGTGTGCGGACGAGTTAGCATCAACCGATATCTCCATGCAGACCATCCGGGATATGATAAAATAGCATTTATCATACGAAAATTGCAAAAACAGCAATTTTTGGTTATGTCCAAAAGACATGGACTTCTTTGTTGGGATAAAATAAAACCAGACAACTAACATACCGAAGGTACGTTGTAAATAGATTACAGCATAAAATCAGAAAGGGTGAGAATTATGAAAATTTTACTGGCAGAGGATACCAGGGATTTGAACCGGGCAGTCTGTGCTGTCCTGACACATGAGGGATATGAGGCCGACCCGGTCTATGATGGAGAGGAGGCACTCCTCCATATTCGGGAAAACGGGTATGATGCCATTATTTTAGACATCATGATGCCGAAAAAAGACGGGATACAGGTG
This sequence comes from uncultured Lachnospiraceae bacterium, assembly GCA_902795775.1. GTDB lineage: Bacteria > Bacillota > Clostridia > Lachnospirales > Lachnospiraceae > Butyribacter. The sequence goes on from CADBMP010000104.1 coordinate 971, forward strand.
CTGAAGGAAATCAGGGAAAGCAATATCATTACGCCGGTACTTCTTTTAACGGCAAAATCAGAGATAGATGACAGGGTGACAGGATTAGATGCGGGCGCAGATGATTATCTGACAAAGCCGTTCGCCATGAAGGAGCTTTTAGCAAGGCTGCGTGCAATGACAAGACGGCGCACACAGTACAGCGGCGGGGATCTGACCTTTGCAGACCTGCAGTTAAAGGAGGCAAATTTTGAGCTTTCCTGTGAAAATGCGGTCAGGCTTTCCACAAAAGAATTTGAGCTTTTACGAACGTTAATTATGAATTCCGAGCATCTTTTAGATACAGATTATTTATTGTCGCATATCTGGGAGGATGAACCGGAGGCAGCAAGTGATACAGTCTGGCTTTATGTTTCGTATCTGAACCGGAAGCTGGAGGCGATTGCTTCCTCGGTGCAGATCACAGGGGAAAGAGGGAAGAGTTTCCAGCTCATGAATATTGCCGGCTGACATGGAGATGTAGAAAATTTATCTAAGTAACCCGGGTGGTGCTAAATGTCTGGTGGACATTTGCTAAGCACAGATCGCAGCGGAGCACAGACCGATGCAGTATATGGGAAATCAGAGCAGGGAGTGCTCGGCATGGAGGATTAGTATGAATAACAGAAACATAGAAAAAATCAGGAAAAAATTTATTCTTGTGGCAAGTTTTTCATTTTTTTCGGTCATGCTTTTAATGGGCGGACTTATTTATACAGCCAGTTACTTTGCCATGCAGAATGAAATCCATTCTACATTGGATTACATTGTGGAAAATGATGGTGATATCAAAAGAAAAAAAGTAACGGCAGATGTGACCATCGATAGCAGACAGACGCAGATAAACATGACCATTGGAGAAGAAAAAACAGTGGCACTTCCCACACAGGCTCCGGTGACAATGGGAGAAGCACTGCAGCGGATATTTGGAATTGGAAACTGGATGCACAGCTCGGCAGAATTTCCTTATTCCCTTCGTTACTTTGCAGTCCTTTATGATTCAGAAAAAAATGTTGAGGAGGTAAAGACGAATCATATTGCGGCAGTGGAGGAAAAGGAGGCAGAAAAGTTTGCCGAGTATGCACTGGAAGAGGGAACCACCTTTGGAAGCTTTGATAATTATTATTTTGAAGTGGCAGACAGGGAAAATGGCGGAACCATTGTGGTGTATTTAGAAGCATTAAGCCAGATGAACGGGGTCAGCCGTATTTTTTACCTGTCACTGATGCTCATTGGTTTTGGAAGCATTGTGACGCTTCTTCTGGTACTTTTCTTTTCTAAAAAAATTGTGAAGCGGGAAATCAAAAGAAATGAAATGCAGGACCGTTTTATGACAAATGCAAGCCATGAATTAAAAACACCCCTTTCTGTAATCAAAGCCAATACAGAGGTGGAGCAGATGTTGAACGGGGAAAATGAATGGAACCGTTCCACCATGCAGCAGGTGGAGCGCATGACGGGACTGATTGCCAATCTGATTCAGATTGTGCGTGCAGAGGAGAAGGAAAATATGGAGCCTCTTGGCAATACGGATA
>CADBMP010000105.1 GCA_902795775.1 uncultured Lachnospiraceae bacterium
GCATCCCTCTTACGGTAATTAAATCTGCTGCTCCTGTTCCTGCGCCAACAAAGTAAACCATTCTGCCACCCCCTTACTTTTTGCCAGTTCGCCAAATGCATTGGCATACATAATACAATCCACTTTCATTGTTCCTTTTGCACGTTTATTCAAATAATATAAAATACGCTCCATTGCATACTCCATGACCGGCTCCCTTTTCCCATTTTCCTCCAGAATACGCACCGCTTCTTCCGTTGTGGCACAATCTAAGATTTCCCGTGCTTTCCCTGCATCCAGCCCCTGCTTTACGGCAAATGCAGTCAAAAGCTCCATCCTGCAGTCTCCCTCTGCAGAATGGGTGTTCATGATGCCGCCTGCCACTTTAATCAGTTTCCCAATGTGACCGGTAAGAAGCATCTTACGAAAGCCAAGCTCTTCTGCCATATCAATGGTATTTCCAATAAAGTTACTGCACTTTACGCTTTTATCCAAATCATAACCGTAAACATTCTTCATAAAATCCTGTCCATAATTTCCGGGCGATACTGCCACATAATCAAACCCAAGTGCTTTTCTCTGATTCAGTTCTACGCGGATGGTATCTAATACTGCCTGACTGCTCATGGGCTCCACCACACCGCTTGTCCCAAGTATGGAAATTCCCCCTTTTATCCCAAGCCTTGGATTAAATGTCTTTTCTGCCAGTGCCTCCCCGTCCGGAACCAGAATTTCTACCTCTAATCCCCCATTATAATCAAACAGGTCACAGACCTGCAAAACTTCCCTGGTAATCATTTCCCTTGGAACATGATTGATGGCGGCATTTCCCACCGGCTGGTCCAAACCGGGCTTCGTCACGCGCCCCACGCCCTTTCCGCCGTCAATTTGAATTCTTCCATCTGCCCGGCTCCGGGACATCTCCTGTCCTGTTCCTTTTCCATTGTCTGTCAAACGTCTGGAATTCTCCTTCATTTCATCCATGATATTCTTTCCAAAAGAAACTCTTGCAAAAATCAATGCCCCGGTAGTGACATCCGGATCATCGCCGCCATCCTTTTCCACCGCACAGCTGACCTCCTGTTCTTTTCGCCGTATATTTAAAATCTGTGCCTTATATGGAATCCCCTTTGGTGTTTCAATGGTAATCTCTGTTTTCATTCTCCCGGACAGCAGCATATAAGCCGCCGCCTTTGCTGCAGCGGCAGCACAGCTCCCTGTGGTAAACCCGTATCTCATGTTTCCCTGCCTCAATTTTCCAAAAATTTGTCCATGGTTTTTGGACATATATATAAATTCTAAAAACATTTATTTGCATGTTTCCGCTCTGCTCACAGCGGTACCCTCTCCACTGCGGCCAATCTCATAGATAAGCGCATTACAAATGGCTGCCACAATATTGCTTCCGCCCTTTCTGCCCCGGTTCACAATGTATGGCACATCCGTTTCCATGATCAATTTTTTCGCCGCTTCCACATTCACAAAACCGACCGGAACCCCGATCACAAATGCCGGTTTCCAGTCCGTCCCCTGTATCATTTCATAAAGTTTCAGCAAAGCCGTAGGCGCATTCCCAATGGCAAAAATGACCGGCTTTTTTGACCCGGATGCTTTTTCCATGCTGACAGAAGCCCTTGTGGTGCCCCGCTTCTTTGCAAGCTCTGCCACATCTTCATCTGCCATAAAACAATGCACCTCTCCACCATATAACGCCAGCTTTTTCTTATTGATGCCGGCTAAAGCCATATTCGTATCCGTTACAATGTCTGCACCATTTACAATCAGCTTTTTTGCAATATCCACAGCACCCGGAGAATACGTAAGCGTCTCCACATAATCAAAATCTGCACTGGTATGTATCACCCGCTTTGTAATCCTTTCCTCCTCCTCAGGCAATATAATCCCCCGGTCATGCAGTTCTTCTGTAATGATTTCAAAGCTCCTTTTTTCAATCTCCTCGGGGCGTAAATGTTCTATTCTATCAAAATCATAATCCAACACACTCACCTGCCTCTTTCAGCAATATTTCATTCTCCGGTCTTTTTTTCACCGCAATCCGGTAATATCCCTTTGAAAGACCTCTGAAATTTTCACAATTTCTGATTAAAATGCCTTTCTCCAAAAGCTTTTGATATAACGGGATTTCCGTCCTTACCAGAAGAAAATTTGCATCCCCGTCAAAAATCCTGATACCCAGTTTTCTTAATCCTCCGGCAAGAAAACATCTTTCTTTTTTTACATATTCTACCGTTTTTTTCAGATATTCCATCTGCCCGGCACATGCAGCTCCCGCCTCCTGTGCAAAGGAAGACAGATTCCATTCCGGCAGCTGCAGACGGATATTTTCTAAAAAAAGACGGTTTCCGCTGACCAAATATCCAAGCCTTGCTCCGGGAATTGCAAAAATTTTTGTAAATGCACGCACCAGAAAAAGATTATCATATTCCCGGTACCAGCTTAACATGGAAGGTACTGTTTCGCAGAACTCAATAAAACACTCATCTAAAACCACAAAAATTTGTTTCTTCCTGCACACATCAAGCACCCGTATAAGATAATCCCGGTCCATTTTTTTCCCGGTCGGATTGTTCGGATTTGCCAGAAAAAGAAGGTCTGTATCTTCTGTCAAAAAATCAAAAAAATCCTCCTGAAACAAAAAAGAATGTTCTTCCTTCAAAACATAATAAACCATCTCTCCCGATACCGCCCCGGCTGCATATTCATATCCCAAAAAAGACGGCACCGGCAACAGAATCTTCTTTGGTTTCAATGCATGTATGATTCCCAAAAAAAGCTCTGACGCACCATTTCCAAACAACAGATGCTCCTTTAGAATCCCTAAACTGCCGCTGACTGCCTGTGCCAGTTTCTCTGCATGGATATCCGGATATGCCTCACATTTTTCTACCGCCCGGTGCAACGCAGCGCATACTTCCTCCGGCATCCCAAGCGGATTGACATTGATGGAAAAATCCAGCCGGACCGGATGACGGTATATATCACCGCCATGGACCTTCTCCATGTGTCATCACTTCCTTTCCTGTAATCCTTAAACCATCATGATTCCAGACATAACCACAAGACATATTCCCTCACAAAACCATGTGGTCAGATACATCAGATGATTTGCCCGCTTAATATCCAACACTTCCACGTTTCGCAGGTCATCTCCAATAAATTTTTTTTTCACGATTTTTCCAAAGTAGCTGGCATCTCCTGCAAGCCGCACTCCAAGCGCACCGGCACAGACAGATTCCGTCTGTGCGGAATTAGGACTGGCATGGTTTTTTCTGTCCCGTTTATAAATCTGATAAGCCCGCCTGCCATCATACTCCCTGCCTCCCATAAACGCTGCTAATATCATCAGATACGCGCTGATTCTTGAAGGGATATAATTTACGATATCATCCGTCTTTGCTGCTGCCCTGCCAAAATAAAGATATTTCTCATTTTTATATCCAATCATGGAATCCATGGTATTGACTGCTTTGTACAAAAATCCAAGAACCGGTCCCCCAAGGGCTGTATAAAGCATGGGGGCGATGCATCCATCCGAAGTATTTTCCGCAACCGTTTCTACGGCAGCCTTAATCACCCCTTCTTCATCCAGTACCTCTGTGTCTCTCCCCACAATCATGGACACCGCTTTCCTTGCTTCCAAAAGCCCAGCTTCTGTCAGGCTTTTATATACTTTCATGCTCTCCACCTTCAGACACTTTGCCGCCAGAAGCTGATATGTCATAATGCTTTCCACCAAAACGCCCAAATACGGATGCACCAAATATGCCCCCAAAAAAACTGCAGAAGATACCACCCCGGTAACTGCTGACACCGTCACCACAAGGACAGCACCCATTTTTCGTTCACGCTTTTCATGTTCTAAACACTTTTCATATTCTTCACGCTTTTCATTTCCCACAAGCTTATTTTTTTCCTTTGGAAGCCGTTTTTCCGTTCCAATGAATCGTTTTTCCAAAGTTTCGATCAACATTCCAATCAGACGGACAGGATGCGGAAAACAATAAGGATCTCCAAGTAGCATATCTAAAAGAAATCCAAAGAAAAAAGCTGCCATATGATATTTCACGTATGTTCTCCTCCCTAAAGCCGTTTACAATCCAAAAGTCTCAGCTTTCCATGTTCCCTTTCCAGCCTGCAGCAATATCCATGTCCATTCCCGGTCTGATAATCAAAATACTCCCCATCCGAAAATGTATCAAACAGGGCCATGATCGTCCCACCATGTACAACCAGCCCGACACTCATTTCCTGTTTTCTGTCCTGTTCATTGTTTTGTTTATATTTTTTTTCCAGTATCGCAAGCATTTTGTAAAAGCCCTTTTCACACCGGCTTATAAATGCTTCCCGGCTCTCTCCCTCCGGAAACGGCAGCGTTCCATTACTGTCAATCCACGCCTGATATCTGGAGTCCCCTTTTAATTCCTCATAATTTTTTCCTTCAAAAGCCCCAAAATCAATTTCTTCCCACTCCGGAATGATGACAGGCTCTTGCTTTGGATACAATATGGCTGCTGTCTCAAGGCATCGTTTCATGGGGCTTAAAAACAAAGCATCCACCGCCGGATACATTCCGGCTTTCTTTCCTTTTTCCAGTGCTTCTGCCCCCTCCGGGCTAAGTCCCTGATCTGTTCTGCCAAGATACCTGTGCTCTTTGTTCGCAGGTGCAGCTCCATGTCTGAACAAAAAAAGCTTTATTTGATTTTCTGCCCAATTCCACATATCACACGCACCACCTCATCTGCCTGTTCTGCCAGCTGTACCAAAATTCTTCCTGTCCGCTCCCTGTACTCTCTTTCAAACGCATCCATGGGAATGATTCCGTTCCCAATCTCATCACTAATAATAATACAGTTTTTATTTTCAGCCAGATAACTTAACATTTCCTTTTCCGGATTTCCGTTTTGCAGCAGCCGCTCCTTCACCCAGAGATGAAAATGATTGATGATTACATCCTGATGCTTTTCCGTTTCCTGCCTCTTTTCTCCCCCGGGAAGCTGCCCGTCAAAAACCACAGGATTCGGATTCTTTATACTTCTAAGCACCATCTGGAGCTTCCCCTGTGCATATCCGCCAATGACTAATTTCATCTCTGCCCCTTTCCGGTTTTATCTGTCAAAAATCCATTTTAAAAGTTTTTTGGCAGATATCCTAAGTCAAGCTAAATAGAAACCTCAATACAAATATTTTTTATCCTCATCTGAACTATATCACACCGGATGCAGCCACCGCCAGCAAAATACTCTCCTCGCATATCAAAATAAAATATCCCGCCGTATCTCCCGTAATCCCTCCAAGCTCTTTTTTGCATTTTATATAATAATACACAAATGCAACAGCCGCCGCAGCCACTGCCATGCTCCCCGCAAACACATCTTCCCATAGCATAAATCCGGCGCAAAACGCACCCTGAACATATAAACAAAGCTTTACCATCCGTTTTTGTGCATGACTGGCGAATGAAAAAAGCATCCCGTCCTGTTTTGCTGTTTTAAAAGAAACCACTCCAATCCCGCTAAAACATCTGGCAAGCATAAATCCAGCGCAAAAAATCTTTAACAGCGTATCCTTAGTAATTTCTGAAAATGCCCCCATATAGACCAGTCCGTAAAGAGCGGACATGATGACGGCAAATGCGCCAATGTGGGAATCCTTTAGGATTTCAAGTTTCCTTTCCCTTGTCTGGTAGGAATGGAACGCATCCATGGTATCCATGAATCCGTCCACATGAAAGCCTCCGGTAATCAAAAGCGGGATTGCCGTTCCAAGAAGCACATAACAAAGCGTTCCAATTTTCAAATGAACACAAAACTGTTTCCAAAGATAAACAACTATCCCGATTACCGCTCCAACCCATGGAAAAAAGCAGAGCATATATTTCATATCCTCGTCCTTCCATGCAAACTGTGGCATGGGAATTCTGGAATACATGGAAAATGCAATGATAATGGATTTTATGATTCTCATGTCATGACCTCTTTTCTTTGATAATAACCGGAATTCCCACCACCACCTCAATCACCAGTTCTGCCATTTGGGCAAGCCTTTCATTGATGCGTCCCATGGTCCTGATATATTCCATGGTCGTTTCATCATAAGATATCCCATCTTCAAACACATTGTTCGACACAATGACCAGTTGTTTTACACTTTTTTGCAGCTTCTGTATGCCTGATATGATTTTCTCTGCGACCTCTTTTCCGTCTTTCACAGTGTCTTTGAAAAACATTTCATTTGCCGCCAGATTAGAAATACATTCTAACAATACAGCTCTTTTGACAGCCCCATGCCCATGCTCCGTCTGTTCCATTTGTTCTATCTGTTCCAAACGTTTCATTTTTTCTATTGCTTCTTCAATCTGCACCGGCTGCTCAATGGTAAAAAAGCCTTTTCCGCTTCTCTGTATCCGGTGTTTCTCCACTTTTTTCTGTCCTTCCCCATCCAATACCTGCATGGTTGCCAGATAATATTTTATACTATCCCTGGAAATTTCAGAAATATAACGCTCCGCATAACCGGATTTTCCGCTTCCGCTCCCACCAAAGATCAATGTCATTTTTTTATCCGCCTTTCCAATGATGCAGCTGTCTTTCCCGGATTCCTCATACTTTCTTAATAATTATAAACTAATCTATATTCATTTACAAGACAAAGTCCTTTCCATACATTTTATAAAATTTCATTGAACATATACTCCCGCCTACAAAAGTAAAGTAAATGCCACATCAAACAGGCTATTCGGACGGATGCCAGAATAGCCTGTTTTTCAAATCATATACACCTTGTTGTGGTCAAGCTTCCCATTCATCATCCAAAAATGTCCTCAAACTTGCCACCTCTCCCTTTCTGTCTTTATGTCCTGTCCGGTTTTGTGCGTCCTCAAACTTTTTGTTTCCGGTCAGCACTGCCATCATCTTCAATATCGCATCCACTCCACCTGTATCGACTCTACCTCTCCTGCCCCCGTCTCCTCTGCACTGCTGACACTGGCAAATCCACAGGCACCTGCCAAAATCGTTAGAACAAAAAACAGAAACTTTCCTAAAAACATAATTCTTTTTCCCATAACCTCATATCTCTCTTTCTCAAAATATTTTTAAGTATAACAATGTTATCCTATTTCCTATGCATATTTTCTGTGCATAACACCCAACACCGTTGATTAAAGAACTACCCAATTCATTTGTCTAATTTTCCATACACTACGTCGGTCTACGCTTCGCTACAATCCGTGCTTAACAAATGTTTGATGAACATTTAGCACCGTCGAGTTACATTAGCCCACTATGTGCCTCTCCTCCTTGTGTATGAAAAATTATCCTGCATGAATGTATCAATTATTTAATCAATGATATACTAAAATTCGCATAAATCTTCAATGTTGGATTTGTTTCAAATCCTAATGTATTTGATATGAATATGACTCCCCCCCTTCTCGTCCTCTCCATTTGAAAGTGCTTCTAAAGACACATTTTATTTTGTCATTTTTTTCTCCAAGAAATTATTTTTTTATTTTCATCATTCTGAATTATATTTATCCTATCACACGCCGTTCCAAAAAAATTTCCATTTTTTTCATCTCTCAAAACATTCCGCAATAAAAAAGTCCCTATAAATAAGGACTTTTTTGCAATTTATCTTCTCTTATTCGTCAATTTACACAAAATCTTTCTTCAATTTTTGTGTAAATTTTCTTAAATTTTTATATATTTTTATTTTTTCTATAAATTGATGATTATTATCCCTCCTCTTCCATCTCTTTTTTCAAACTTTTCCCAAACACTCCAACTTTTCTGATAATTTTTTCAGCATTACCTCTGCCATTTTTATTTACCCGGCTATTAAACTTCATTTTTTTACTTGTCTAAATTCTATTTCTACCACAGATTCAAAGAATGCTTTGGTTGTATCCCATTTGGCATAAGGGATTAGTGCGAAAACCTGCTTTCACTGACCGTTCATTCTTCCCCAGCTTTCCCAATGATGCAGCTCTTTTTGCAGAAACAGATTCCGTAAGATTTCACCCCAAAGTAGCCCTCCTCAAGAATCCCATCCTCATATTTCCTAGTCCTTATTTGGTCATAAGCCTCCTTTAACCCAGCCTCCATCTCGTTAAATTTTTTTCTGACCTTGATTTCAAAGAGGATTGCCGAATCCCTCGGATTCTCCGGGTACAGAACGATATCCGGACGTCCTTCCCCTTCCTCCCGATTGGATTTTGGGACATAATCCGGCACGCTGTTTAACAATGACAAAAAATACCCATGGTAAAAGGCTTCACTGCTGTCAAACGTACTGATGCTCTTTTTTAGAAGCTTTGTAACATAATTCTCTATCGTTTCTGTATCTCCGTCTAACACAGCTTTGTTGAACATGCCTCGGTCTGTCTCCTCGACCTGCCTTTCAAACCATGTGATGATCTGGTCTTCATATATACTGGCGACCTCCATATTCGGAATCTTCATCGTCACATACGTATATTTTCCTTCCTTTCTTTCTGACACCTTCTTCATATACCCGGTGAAGAACAGGAAGTTCCACAGGTTCTCCTTTGATTTATGGATATCATCATAGGTAATCTCCTCGTGGATTTTCTTTTCTATGGTTCCGCCGTTTATCAGGATATTCAGTTCTTTTTTCATCTCCTCATCCGCCTGCCAGATTAAATCCTTTATGATTTGGTTTGAGGAAGTGTTCGCCCAATACGGCTCCGGAAATTCCCTGTGGTCATTCACCATGGCATCCACATACTTTATCACGCTCCATGGATTGTAGATCTCCTTCCTCCCAAAAAGATATCCATTATACCACTCTTTCACTTCCGGGATTCTGTCCGCAATCCCATAATCTTTAAGCATCTTTTCCGTTTCTTCCTGAGTGAATCCAAAGCCTTCTGAAAACGTATCATCCATGACAGAATTTATCTTCGGGTGGTTCAAGCCTGTAAAAATGCTTTCTTTGCTAATCCTTAAACAACCCGTAATAACGGCAAATTCCAAATCATCATTCGTTTTTAGAACCGACTCAAAGAGGGATCGGATAAAATCCACCATTTCATTATAAAATCCCTTATAATAAGCATTCTCCAAAGGCACATCATACTCATCCAGAGGAACGATGACTTTTTTTCCATGATGAAGTTTTAAGCACTCAGTAAGCGTCTTTAAAGCCGTACTGTAATGCCCGACCTCTTTCCCAAATGCCTCCTTTTCTGCCTCCCTGCTTTCAAACTTTTCTTCCGTCCAGTCTGGCACCCTCCTGCAGAAGCTTTTATAGACACTTTTTTCCCCGTCACTTAATCTTTCCGAATCTTTCAGATAACCATGCCTTTCAAACTCCCTTGTGATTTCCTCTTGGAGTTTCAAAAATGCCGTTCTGAAATCCGGCTGCTTCGCGGACTTTAACGACAGCTTGATCACCGGGTACTGCCCCATCATGGACAATATCTTATCCCCGGCATCCATGATTTTCATGCCTTCAAAATACCGGTGGTTGTCCATGGTATTTCCATCATTATCATATTCCATTTCAAAAAAGGTACGGAGCATGGAAAGCGCAAGCGTCTTACCGAACCTCCTCGGACGGGTAAAGAGCGTCACCTTCCCGCCCTTTTCGATGATATCCCGGATAAGCATGGTCTTATCAATA
>CADBMP010000106.1 GCA_902795775.1 uncultured Lachnospiraceae bacterium
AAAAAGACAGCTCTTATCTGTACAGACAGAAACAGATGATTGATGAAACAATATAACTGAAAAAAATAGTGAACGACAAATTATTTTTGTCGTTCACTATAAAATTTATCTGACAATGAACTGTAATAAGTCTCTGCTTCGGAAAGCCGCCTTAAAAAGTCCTCCTTTGGAAGTGGTTTATCAAACAGATACCCCTGCACCACCGGACACTGAACTTCACGCAGGAATGCTGCCTGCTCTGTGGTTTCCACACCTTCGGCGATTACTTCTTTTTCCAAATCTAAAATCATGTTTACCACATTTTTTACAATGATTTCATCGCATTTATCTTCTTTTCCAAGATTATCAATAAAGGTCTTGTCCAATTTAATGATATCCACGTCAAGATCTTTCAAAAGGCCAAGCGAAGAATATCCGGAGCCAAAATCATCCAAAGAAGTATGAATCCCATATTCCCTAAGCTGGTGTACCACTTCAGCCATAGTTTCAAAATCCTCATACGCTGTTGTTTCCGTAAGCTCGATTTCAAGATAATCCCCATCTATGTCGAACACTTGCATAATCGCAATCAGACCCTCGACAAAATTTGGATTTTTCAGATGCAGCTTGGAAAAATTGACCGAAACACGAACCGGTTCAATTCCGGATGCAATCCAGCTGCTGATATCCTCACATACATTTGCAAACATATAAAAATCCAAATCACAGACAGAACCATCCTTTTCTAAAATCGGTACAAATTGTGATGGTATAAGCATCTGGCCATTCCGATTCCAACGTACCAGTGCCTCTGCCCCGGACAGCCTTTTATCAAAAAGATGTACTTTCGGCTGATAAAAAACCTCAAATTCTTTATTTCTCAATGCTCCCGGAAAATCATTTAAGATTTCCCTTTCCCTTAAAGAATTTTCCAACATGAACGGCTCGAACCAGACATAACTGCGCTTCTGGCTTTTTCTGGACACCCCTAATGCAGCCGCTGCACAGTCCAGTGCACGGGAAATATTATCTCCCGGCTGAATATCATACATACCCATGCGGGCCCCGATTTCAAAGCTTTTTTCTTCCTTTCCCACCTGAACAGAGATGACAATATCGGACATAAAATCCAAAAAACCTGTGATACGCTCACTTTTTACCATCACAACAAAATTATCCCCGCCAGGTCTGACAAAAATCTCGTCTTCCTCCAGAAAATGCTCCACAGTAAAATGAAATTTTCTAAGAATTTCATTTCCTTTTTCATTTCCCACACACTGGTTGACATATTTAAAATTCCGCAGATTCATAAATATAAGAATATAACCAGAAAGCTTATTCTGCGCAAAAAGCCTTCCTCCAAACTGATGAAGCCATGCCATATTATATGCAGCCGTTGTGTTATCAATAAAGGATGCTTTTTCCAAAAGCATCTGTAATCTGCTCCGGCTGATCAATGAATATGTTACTTCCAGTAAAAAAAGGATATTTTCTTTTTCTTCCTCTGACCACTGATGCCCCTTTACAGGAAAAGCACGCATACGGACACTTCCCCTGTCTTTTGTTTCATGTACGAATACAAAATCATTTTCTTCATCTATCTCTTTTTCCGGATACTGAAATGAAAGAATATCATGAAATCCTTTTGGCGACACGAACGATGGAGGCATATCTATGGAAGTTTCTATTTTCCCGACAAAAAACTGCTCTGCTACTGTACCGATTGCATCTCCCACCATCATTTTCATCTGTTGAAAAGGGATCTGCTCATTCGATAATATACGAAAAAGCTTTTTAAAGCTTTCACTGACTAAAATTCCCTGAACCAATCCTTTCACACCTCACTTTCTCAGGTAAAGCTTTCTATCTGGACAAAATGTTACACTTCACCTATGTGAACTGTAACATATAATCTGTCAAAGATAATAATTTGTTATTATTACGGTCGATTTTTCTTGAAAACCAAAATGCCGGTCTTCCCGGCACAGCAAACGACATTACAGCAATACTTTCATTGTTTTCTATAAGAGTAAAAAAACCACAGATATAACCATACCTGTGGTTCCAACTGGGCTACAAGGATTCGAACCTTGAAATGCTGGAGTCAGAGTCCAGTGCCTTACCATTTGGCGATAGCCCATCAAGCCTGCTCTCTCAAGCACTTTTATAGTATATACCATTTTTTTGAAAAATGCAAGCATAAATTTAAATTTTTTTTAAAAAGTTGCTTTCCCTCTATTTCCATGCTAAAATAGTCTCATATAGAACTATCGTGTGAAAAATTTTTCACCAACAATCGGAGATTGCAATCTGTGATTGTTTTGGCACTTTGTATCTGTGCGCTGCCTGGACACAAAGTCGCTTACGCCAGAAAAGCAGCGCAGAAATGAGGGTTTATATGAATAATAAAAGAATTGTTGTGGCACTTGGCCACAGTGCACTTGGAAAGACCTTTCCAAAACAAAAAGAAACAATAAAAAATGCTGCAAAGGGAATTGCTGATTTGGTGGAAGCCAAATATCAGATTGTCATCACGCACAGCAACGGACCACAGGTCGGCATGATTCATGCTGCCATGACGGAATACAGCCGTTTGGAGCCGGAAAATACGGTAGCACCCATGTCTGTCTGCAGTGCCATGAGTCAGGGCTATATCGGTTACGACCTGCAGAATGCCATCCGTACCGAGCTTCTGGATCGTGGAATTTACAAACCGGTTGCCACCATCATCACACAGGTACGTGTGGATCCTTTTGATACGGCGTTTTCTTATCCAAGCAAAAAAATCGGTCGTTTTATGAATGAAGAGGATGCAAAAAAAGAAGAAGAAAAAGGAAATCACGTTACAAAAGTGGAAGAAAACAAATACCAGCGCATTATCTCCGCTCCACGCCCAATGGAAATTTATGAAACCGACTCCATTAAAGCTTTGATGGATGCAGGTCATGTGGTCATTGCAGCAGGCGGTGGCGGGATTCCGGTACTTCAACAGGGAACCCGGTTAAAAGGAGCCAGTGCCGTCATCGAAAAAGACCTGACCAGTGCATGTTTAGCAGAGGAATTAGATGCAGATATCCTCCTTCTGCTCACCGGTGTGGAAAAGGTTGCCCTTTTCTTTGGGACAGAAAAAGAAACCCCAATTGATGTCATGACAGTGGAGGATGCCACCAGGTATATCAATGAAAAGCAGTTTACAACCGGAGCCATGCTTCCAAAGGTGGAAGCAGCCGTTTCCTTTGCTTCTTCCAAAAAAGACCGGAAATCCATCATTACAAGCATAGATACCGCACTTGCCGGCTTACAGGGAAAAACAGGCACCATCATCACCTGCTGACTGCCTTTTCTTTTTCTTAATGGATTCGTATTGAGGCTTTTAATTAACCGGACTTATGATATCCGCCCAAAGTCTTTCTTACATGGATTTTGGGTGGATATCTTTTTGTCCGTTTTCCAAAACCGTTACTACTTCGCTGTTTCAGCAGCATCTTCCGTGTCTAAGGCACCTGCCTCTTCATATAACACATCAATCCTGCCAAACATTCCTGCCCTCTTTTCTATGGATTTTCTGGAGCCGAAAACGCAGAATCTTCCATTCTCCAACATCTGCCCAATGAGCTCTGCCGCTTTTTGAATATCCTCTTTTGTACAGTCCTTGATCTGTTCCATGGTTCTCTGTTCAAAATCAGGTACCATGCATTTGATTTCAATGCTCCTGACATCCTCCTGTTCGCTCCATGGATCATTATTTTTGCTGTCCAAAATTGCAGAAAGCATATTTAACTTTATTTTTGACAGCTGTTCCTCACTGATTTCATAATTCTTCAAAAACTCCGCACACCCTTTCATAATCCGGAAGCTGCGTTTCAAATGAGGATCCCGGTATGAGGTAATCTCTAACTTTCCGGATGTATAAATGGAAATATCAAAGCCATAGGCACCACCATGCTCTCTTAATTCATTTCTCAGGTATTCTGAGCGGATCAGGGTTTCTGCCACCCGGAGAGCACCAATATTTTCTTTCAGGTAATCATACGCTGCTCCTGCACTTCCATAAAAAGAAATATAATTTACGTTTGACGGGATAATCACCGCCCGATTTGAATATTTCTCTGTATGCTCTGCTTTATCCAGATACCGGATAAGCTCTGTATTATTCCCGTTCTTTTGAAAGAATTTTTTCCATTTTTTTAATTCCTGACGGATTTCAAAGCGGTTCTCGACTTTTATGGCATCCTTATAATCTTTCAGGACTTTGGAGGATAATTCTTTACGCACCTTTGAGAGTGGATTCTGGGACAATGATTTTTTCACAAGGATCAGCCCTCTTTCGGAAGAACTGCAGAATACAGCCAGGCGTTCCTCCACAAAAATACGGTTCAGCATGGCATAACAGTTTTTATAAAATGCCTTCAATGCCGCTTTGCCACCATTTTTCAAACTCATCAGAAATTCATAATATCCCCAGCCACTAGAATGATCCATCAAAAGAATTCTTTCATCAATCACAGAACCTCCCACAATGGAATGGAAATTTTCCGGCGAATCGCAAAAGTCCTCCTGGAGCTGTTCAATTCTGCGATCAATCCCCTCCTCAAACTCCGGAATTGCAATAAAAATATCAAACAGCATCCTCTGAATCAACCGTATGGCATCCGGAATGTTCTCCTCTAAAACACAGGTAGAGATATCCACCCTTAAATGGGATTCATCCGATTTGGAAGAAAAATCCCTGTTCACAGCCAATTCTGTAATCAGATAACTGGTCAGAAAGGTCTTTGCCTCATCCGAGTTCAACCCGAAAAAGGAACCAAAATCCCGTCCTTCAATAAAATTTAAAAGCAGATTCATTTCTGAAATATGATCTTTAAAATCATCCGCATCAAAACTCAGGCATAGCCACACCACCTTGCTCTGCATGACCGGAATATGGTAATAAGTGATTCCGTCCACCATGCTTTTCTCATATTGTGTACTTGCCATTTCTGTATGCTCCCTGAGCTTCTGCGCTGTTTTCTTCCACTCCTCTTTCTGTCCCGTCTGCATGTGTACGGTTTCATCCCACTTCCGGTACTCGGCATCCTTTTCCTCCAGAATCCGGATATGCTCCTCTGTAAAGGACTCTGTCATTTCATCCAGAGGCTGATATAAACGCTTCAGGAAATAATCCTCTCCCTTGAAAACAGGAAAACACTCCATCAGCACTTCCCTCTTTTTCTTTGGGATTTCCTGTGAAACCAACGTATTAAAACATTCGCCCCAGATTCTGTTTTTTACATACTGAAGATTATCAGAAATCTGAAATGCATCAAATAAACAGGTTTCGTCATAATACCAGTATCTTTCCAGTATTTCAAACAGGGCAGTCCCAATGGAAGCCTTTCCATTTATATCCTCCCAAAAACCAAGCTCAAAACAGTTTATCTTTGCCATAAGCTCTGCACGAAACACCTCATCATTTTCAAATTTTCCATGAAGTGATTTTTTGACGGCCTTATAGATGTCCTTGCCTGCATCCTTAACATCTGTTGCAATCAAGATATCAAGGCTGTCTTGCGGACCAATCTGCGAAAACCCACATTCCACTTCCGAATAAATGCCAATCTCTGACAGCTTGTGTTTCACAATCACTGACATTTCCTTTAAAAAAAGCCGAAATGCCATTGCCTGTTCCGGCCTTACCTTCCCATCAAACAAAAAACCGTAAATGTAAAAGTGCTCATCTTCTTTTTTATCTGTTTTGATTTTTTTTGTACAGATATCCAAAAAACGCGCATTCGGAACCAAAGGAATATGTACCGGCGTCCTTTTTTCAAAATGGGAAAAGTATTCTTCGTCCAGAAAACGAAGCGTTTTTTCCACATCCATATCCCCATATAGATAAACGTAAGCATTGGAAGGATGATAATATTCTTTATGATATTCTTTCAGCTCCTGATATGAGCAATCCGGCACCTTATAGGATTTTCCCCCGGAACGGTAATGATACACCGAGCCCTTCATCAGTTTTTTGTAAAATTTATCATAAGCACGCCGGAAGTAATTATTATCATGCGCTTTCATTTCATTTAGAACAACACCATTATAATCCAGACAGGATTCTCCAGTTTCATCCTCCACGACCTCAAGCCGCCAGCCTTCCCTCTTGAAAATATTAAGATTTTCAAGCACTTGCGGATAAAAGACGGAATCCATATAAAGATCCATGCATTCTTCAAATTCATCTTCCTTTTGTGCCATAAAATAAAAGCTGGTATGATCTGCAGAGGTCAACGCATTTCCACCTCCACTGCTTAACCCGTCCATGATTTTTTCATAGCTTCCGGTTGGATATTTTCTGGAGCCCGCCAGCACCGAATGTTCCAGAATATGTGCCACACCACTGCTGTCCTTCGGCGGTGTCAGAAATGAAAGATGAAATACCTTATACGTATTTTCATTGGATAAGAGGAAAAGCTTCGCACCTGTCCTTTTATGCATCAGACGGATTGCAAAGCTTTCAATTTCTTCAATATATTCCCCCTCCAAATATTCATATGCATCCACATTATGATATTCCCTGATACTTTTTATCGCTTTTGCCATATCACTCCCCCTTTTTTCTTCCCCCGGCGCCCTTCTGTCAGAACATCATCTCCGGCTGTTTCTGATGATATATTCCGAATGTGCCAGAATGTTCCCGTCCGTTAATCTGCTCATGAAAACGCATCCACAATTTTTATGACAGATTGTAAATAAGAACCACCAAACAGGTTCAGATGATTCAACATATGATACAGGTTATACAAAGATCTTCTCGTGGAATAATCGGGCTGGATCATTCCCTCCTGCCTGTATACATCATAAAAGCTTTCTGAAAATCTGCCGAAGAGCTCCGTCATGGCAATGTCTGCCTCCGGATGCCCCACATATACTGCAGGGTCAATCAGCCAGATTTTCCCATTATTTCCAGTTATCACATTTCCTGACCACATATCCCCATGAAGCAGGGATGGATGCTCCGGTTCAATTAAAAAACGGTCCAAATTGGATAAAAGCGTATCCATTTTCTTAATGTCCTGACGGCTGAAATACCTGGATGCCCTCCTGATCTGCGGCTCTAAACGCATCTCCCGAAAAAAAGAAATCCACGAGTTTTTCGGCGTGTTCCGCTGCTCTCCAGCCCCGATGAAGTTATCCTCTAAAAAGCCAAAGGTTCCTCCCTCTACAAATGCAGATGTGTCTGCCCGGTGCATATCCGCAAGCTCGTGCGCAAACACCTCCCATGCGTCCGGAAGCCTGTCTCCCCCGCGTATCATTTCCAAAAGCAGAAAGCTGATGCCGCGCTTATCATCTGTCCCGGTACATAAAATATTCGGCGAACCAACGGTCTTTGTCTCCTGAATTGCTAAAAGTCCTGTCACCTCCTTCTGAAAAAAAGTCAGGTTCTCCTTATCATTCATCTTCATAAAAATGGTAGTTCCGTTAGAAAGGGAAAGACTATAAGCCTCATTGATATCGCCGCCATGAATCCTTCCTTTATTTTCAATGGTCACTCCTTCACCAAAAAGAGAGGAAACTGCCTCCTCCAAAGATGCAAAATGTGCTACGCTTGTTCTGTCCATAGACTCCCTCCTTCTATCCAGTTAGGTTTTCTGTATAAAAGCTTTTATTTCTTCCAATACAACACAGCCTGTCATTCCCCCGGCTGAAAAACTTCATTCTGAAATTTTCCCGTCTTACATATATTCTTCCATGGCAGTCTGTAAAATTGCCATATACTCCGGCTCTCTCTTTCTTTCCTCCCTCTCGATTCTAAGCACTTCATTTCCATTGACCAGCCGGACTTCAGAAACCTCCTCTTTCTGAAGCGTAAGATCTTCTTTTTTAAAATCCTTTTTTGCAAAATAAATATGTACAAAACTTCTTCTTTTTTTAATTTTTCCAATAAATGTTAAATTATTCTTTTCTAAGGAAATCCCGACTTCCTCCTCGGTTTCCCGGATGGCGCCTTCTATGCTTTCTTCTCCTGCCTGCACTGCGCCGCCCGTCACATCCCAGATTCCCGGATGGCTCTGTTTTTTTTCCGAACGTTTCTGCATTAAGAATAATCCGTCAGGAGTATGCAGATAAATATGTACGCAAAGCATATAATCCCCATCCTTCGGCGTTCCCCGTTCCATGATCCTTCCTGTTCTGCTTTCATTTCCATCATAAACATCCCAAAATTCTGTCATGATTTTCCTCCAATCCGAACCCACAGACCATTTATTTTACACATTCGTATCCATATGACCACAAAGCCTTTGTTTCTCCTGTTCTTCGCGCTCTCTTTTGCTATATTCGCACCCACAGTAATTCTGACGGTACAGATGATATTCCCTAGAAAGCTCAATAGATTTCTGATATCCACCCTTCTTCTTAAAATCAGAAACCAGATAACGGATTCCATATTCTTCAGAAATCCTAAGACCAATCTCATTTAATTTATCGGCATTTTTATGCGGACTTACTGATAATGTTGTCGAAAAAAAATCAAATCCATGCTCCTTTGCATACCGGGCAGCCATTCTCTGCCTCAGCTCATAACATAAAAAGCAGCGTTCTCCCCCCTCCTTTGCATGTTCTAACCCCTCTGCCATTTCATAGAACCGTTCCGGCTCATAAGCACCTTCCACAAAGCCAATCCTGTGCATCCCGGATAATTCAGGAGCACTGCCCCCATCCATTTGATTCAGCTCTTTTATCAGACGTTTCTGTTCTTCTACACGTTTCCGGTATTCTTCTTCCTTTGTAATATTTGGATTATAATAAAAAACCACAATTTGAAAGAACTTCGCAAGGTACGTCAGGCAGTAACTGCTGCATGGTGCACAGCAGCTATGCAGCAGGAGTGTTTTTAACTCTCCATTTTTTTGAAGCTCCTCTATAGTCTGGTCTAATATATGTTGATAGTTTTTCAGGCTCATGTTTTCCACCCATCCAGTTTTTCGTTTTTCCTGATGCGCCAGCACTGACACAAAGAGAATCCCGTAACAGACGGGATTCTTCACAGATTACTGTCTGCAGGTCAGACCCCTGCAAAAAAGCTTAAAAGCTTCGTTTCCCTGATGACTTCTTTTGTAAGACCTATTTTATCAAAGGAGGCCTGAGGAACCAGTGTAAACACGATTACAAAGATAATATAAATAATGATAAATTCGGTCACAAGCCCTAAAAGAGCTCCACCACATTTATTCAATGTACCCACAACAGGAATCCTGTCTACAATTTTCAATATCTGTACAACAAAATTAAGCACCAGGATGGCAATCACAAATACCACAATAAAAATCAAATTATAAGCAATTGCACTAGAAACTGCTTTTAGTCCGTTCTTCACGATCTGGGCTGCAAAAAAACCATCTTTGTGTCCTTTCAAAAAGGGCCGGATAAACATTTTCCCCACAAAATCTTTTAAAAAAAATGCGGTAACATGCGCTGCCAGCCATGAACCAACCAGCGCGATTACATGTCCCACCTTGACTGCAAGGCCAACCACCCATCCCCTGATGATTCCAATTAAAAATATCACCCCAAGAACAATATCAATAATCTGTCCGATATTCATGTTTTTCTCCTTCTCCTGCTGCACTTTATGAAAACACGTTCTTATAAAAAATGCACAAACAGCAATTTTCTGATTATATCCATCACTTGCAAGCTTTGAAAACATGGATCATTTATGCCGTTTCATCAAATCAGACAGAAACAGGCTGCACATCAAAGGAACAATGAATGCAGCACCTGTATTCTGAAACCTAACGCAGAACATCTGACATATCATAAAGTCCGGCAGGCTTTCCATTCAAAAATTTTGCTGCCGTAACGGAACCTTTTGCAAAGACAGCTCTGGAATACGCCCTGTGGGAAAGGGTAATGACCTCATCATTTCCGGCAAAAATCACATCATGATCCCCTACAATGGTTCCACCACGCACTGCAGAAATTCCCAGTTCCTTCTTTTCTCTTTTTTTCCTGACCGTAGAACGGTCAAACACATATTCATATGCACCATCCATTGCTTCATTGACAGCATCTGCAAGCGCAAGCGCAGTCCCTGACGGTGCATCTAACTTCTGGTTATGATGTTTCTCAACAATCTCAATATCAAAACCTTCTGCTGCTAATTTCTTTGCAGCCTCTTTCACAAGCTGCATTAAAAGGTTCACGCCCAATGACATATTTGCAGAACGAAGCACTGCCACATGTTTCCCGGCATTTAAAAGATAATCTGTCTGTCCTTCGGAAAGACCGGTTGAACACTCCACCAACGGAAGCTTTTTTTCTACTGCAAAATCGACCCGTTCTTCAATCCCGTCTGCAGAAGAAAAATCAATAATGGCATCTGCCTGTACATCACAGGCTGTTATTTTCTCAAAGACCGGATAATCGTTTTTTTTGCCGCCAAAAAGATCTACTCCTGCCACAATTTCCACTTCTTCATCTTCTGCTGCGATTCCGGTAATCATCTGCCCCATACGGCCATTACAGCCCACTAATATTATTTTCGTCATGGTATCCTCCATTCTGC
>CADBMP010000107.1 GCA_902795775.1 uncultured Lachnospiraceae bacterium
ATTTTATGTATGACAACCATCTGACCGTTGCAAAAAAGGCAATGCTGTATGCATATGTGGTACGGAACAAACAGAATATGCAGGAAACATACAATTCTTACCGGCAGATGATGTTGGATTTTACCATGCGCCAGCTTTCTGTGGGAAAAATTACGGAGAATCTGGCAGTACTGTATGAGGAATTTATTGTAGAGGACTGTGTAAATGATCAGGTGGCACAGCAGCTTCCTGCTGTGATGTTCAGTCATGAAATCCTCTGCGAAAATCCGGATATCATTGGTGTTTATGTGACGCACAGGGAGTTGGAGGGAGAAGAATATGTACCGTTCATCAAAGGACGTGCAGTGGTTCAGATTTTTACGGAAACAGATGAAATCTTTTTAGCGGACCGGCAGGATAACCGTTATGCGGCATCCATTGCATACACAGATAATAAGCTGCTGCATCTGGACCATCTGGCGGAAAAATGTTATGAAGCACATTGTGAACATCCCCGTCTCCTTTTGTATCTTTATGACAGAGCGGAACGAATGAACCGGCAGGATGAAAATACAGTGGAAATAAAGAAAAGGGTGCTGGAAATTCCGAATTTGAGTAAATATCATTATCGAAAAAGTTTCAGCTCACTGGTGCGCTATTATTATGATAATTTTGAGGGAGAGTTTTTAGATGAAATTCTTGACCGGCTGGACTGGGATATGGTGCCTCCGTCTGAACGGCAGCAGTTTATTGAATACTGTACTGTCCGCCGTTTTTTTGACAAGGCGATGGAGGGGATTGAAAGGTATGGCTATGACCATCTGGATGGAAAGAGACTGTTAAAGGTATCTACAGAAACCTTTGGTGCATGCATTGAAGAAGAAAATGTCCAGCTTGTCAAGCTGGCGTGGTATATTTTCCAGACCGGAAATTTTGATGAGAATATTATGAGGTATCTGTGCAGGTATTATTCCGGCATGATGAACGATATGACGGAAATCTGGCGGTATGCAAATGGTTTTCAGATTAAGATGGATAATTTTGCGGAGCGGATTTTAGGACAGGTGCTTTTTACAGAGGAAATGACACCGGATGTTTATGAGGTGTTTTACGGGTATTATGAAACCGGGCAGGATAAAATGCTTTTGATGGCGTTCATGAAATTTATTGCATATAAATACCTGGTGCATGGCTGGATTTTGCCGGCAGGAGTATTTGAACGTTTTTACCAGACTGTTCAGGTACAGGAAAACATGTTCTGTCTGATTGCGGTATTAAAGTATCTGAGCCAGAAGGTGCTTCCTGCGGAGGAAGAAATCACCTTTGCGGATTATCATTTGAACCGCTTATATGAAAAGAAAATTATTTTTCCATTTTTTAGGGATTTTTATGGGAAGCTGACTCTGCCGATTCACATTTTGGATGAATACTATGTAGAATATATTACGAATCCGGAATATGAAGTGCGGATTCATTACCTGATTTCCTCCGGATATGAAGATGGGGAATACAGGACAGAAACGATGCGGGATGTGTTTCAGGGAATCCGCGTGAAGGAATTTGTGCTTTTTCAGGATGAAATTCTGCAGTATTATATTTCAGAGCTCCGCCCGGAGGGGGAGGTCATCACAAAGAGTGTCAGCGTCAATTTTGATGAAACCATGGATAAGGAGCGGACAAGCAGCAGATATCATATGCTGAATCTGATGATGATTGCCCAGGAAATGAATGAAGAAACCACGCTTGTTGAACTGATGAGGGAGTATGTGGAGCAGCAGGAGAGTGTACAGATTCTGTTCCGTCCGTTAGATTGATGACAGGACTGTCTGTCTTGTCCCTTTCAGGCATAAGAGGCGAAAAAGGAGGAAAAAAGGTTGGAGGAAGAAAGAAAGCTGATTGTGGGGATTGATTTAGGGGAGCATGTCACCCAGATGAGCTGTTTTGATTTTAATATATTTGAACCGGTGTCTATTGGAAGGATGATGAATGGGGAACGCATTTATGAATTTCCAACAGCATTGGCGATTGATGAAAAAAGAGGAGAATGGTTTTTTACAGATGAGATACCGGAAAATTCTTCTGATCTGATTTTTCTTCACTATCTTTTGGCAGATGTAATACGTGAGGATGTGATCCGGGTGGGCGATTTTTCTGTGGATAGTTATGTGGCATTGAAACGTTTTATCGTGAAGGTACTCAGTGTCCTTTCCGAGTATTATCCAAAGGATAAGATCCGGAAACTTGTGATTACGCTTTCTGAAAAAACAGAGAAAATGATTTCTTATTTTCACAGACTTGCAGAGGAGCTCCACCTCCCGCAGGGAGTTATGGTGGTGCAGAATCACAGGCAGAGTTATATGTATTATGCCGTCAGTCAGCCCAAGGAGCTCTGGGTAAATAATGTAGGGCTCTTTGAGATGGAGAGAGGAAAGCTTAATTATCTGCAGATTAATATTGACAAAAAAAGTATTCCGTATATCATTGGTGTCACAAAAAAAGAATTATCGGAAGGTCTTGACTGGGAAGAACTGGAGCAGCAGGGAAATGAGAAGATTGCGTATGCGTTCTTAAATACGGCCAATACGGTTCTTCATAAGCAGTATGTGACAACGCTTTATGTAACAGGAAAGGGTTTTGAAAAAGAGTGGGTGGGAGATGCATTGAAAAAGCTTTGTTCAGGAAGAAGGGTATTTAGCGGGCAGAATCTTTTTACAAGAGGAGCCTGTTATGCCGCCAGGGAGCTTTCCGGCTCGGGAAAATTAACAGATTGTCTGTTCCTTGATGAAGAAATGATTTCCAGCAATGTATCTCTTAGGCTTTATACAGATGCATGCATGAAGGACGTGCTTGTGGCAAAGGCAGGAACTGTCTGGAGTGATGTGGATACCAGTGTGGATGTGATTCCGGATGATGAGGAGGAAATCCAGATTACAATCCAGAACATTTTAAAGCATGAAACCAGGGCACATATGCTTTCCCTAAGCGGATTTTCCGGCAGGGCAAATAAAATGACCAGATTTACCATCCGGATTCGCTTTGCGGATAGTAAAACCTGCATTGTTACGTTGAAGGATAATGGATTTGGAGAATTTTGTCCTTCCAGCAACCGGGTATGGGAGCGGCATATTACCATAGGATAAAAAGTGATGATTCACCAAAGCACTTGTGGATGGTGGAAAAACCGGCTGCATTGTGCGAGGGTGCATATTAGAAAGGAGAATCAGATGGGAAAATTAATCCTGTGTTCCGGTGAAATTGCAAAGATACCGTATCATTTCCGGCTGACAAAGACAAATGTATATTCTATGGAAGAAGTCTGCTATTATATCAGCCATAATATTTATATGATGCAGGAGGAGGTCTTTGACAGGGAATTTGTTTTGTGGATCAGGAATGAGCTGAAAATGAAAAAAACAGCGGATAAGATGGAGATTCTGATACAGGACAGACATAATATAAAAGATATTGTGGTAACTCTCTGCTGCAGCTGTGATTATTATGATGAGGGTGAAATAAGCCAGATGCTGCAGATTTTAAATGAAATTGATAAGCTGCCGCAGTATGAAAGAAGGAAGAAAAAGGGAGATAATTTTTTAAAGTGCCATTCTTATGAAAAGGCAATCGAGGAGTATGAGAATATTTTTAACAGTGATGAGGTGCTTCAGACAGAAGCAAAGTCATACGGGGATCTGTTCCATAATATGGGAGTTGCTTATGTGAATATTGGGGAATTTCATAAGGCAGCAGATTTGTTTTTAAAGGCATATGAAAAAAACGGCAGGGAGGAATCTTTGTCGCAGTGCATGTATGCGCTGAGGTTCTGTAAGGATGTAGCGAAGTATAAAAAGCTGGTGGGCGAGCTTGGCATTTCAGAAGAATTGCAGAATAAAATTGAGACGGAATTTAAATATGCAATGGAAATGAGCGCAAAGACTGAGGCTGCAATGCAGATGGAACGGTTAAACAAGCTGATACAAAAAGGGGCTGTGGAGGAATATTACGACAGGGTGCATGATTATATTGCAGCATGGAAAGAGGAATACCGCAGACAGATCAGCGTTTAGAAAGGCAGGGTGGCAGAATGGCTTTTTGGAATCGGAAACGAAAGCAGAGAGAGTTGGAGAAAAAGCTGGCAGAGGAAAAAATTGACCGCCTGCAGCAAGAGATTGATAAAAACATGGAAAAGGAGGTCGAGGAGCTTTTCCGTGAAGTAGAAAGCTCAAAAAAGAAGGGAAAGGAAAAAGAAGAACGCAGAAGAAGAAAAAAAGCAAAAAAGGCAGAGGAAGTAAGTTATGAAACAGAAACTGTCCTGCCGAAAGGAAAAGAGGATCAGAAGCGTTATGTAACGGAATGTTGTGAAAATATCCGGGATGCGGAAAATCAAGTTGCCGTCATTCGCAGGGAATATGAGGAAGTAACGGAATCGCTTTTAGATATCCAGAAAATTGATCGGATCGAGGGAGAGGACAGAAGGGATTTAAAAAATATTGCCCAGGGCATCCTTCGTCTGACAGAGGAAAGAAATAAGTACAAAAACAGGGAGCTGACCATACCGGTTTCCGTTATACGGCGGTTTGACCCGTTTGAAGATGAACTGGTCAGTGAAATAAAAAAGATGTATGAAGGGGAAAATTATCAGAAACTGCTTGACAGGGATTTGGAGCTTCTGCATCAGGAAAAAAAGCTTCTTCGTGTGGAGCAGAGCGAGATTGTGGATAAACAGAGGGCATTGAAGGGACTTGCCAGAATGCTGTGCGTGGTGATCCTGGGACTTATGGGAGCATTATTGGTGCTGTATCTTCTGATGGAAACCGATCTGCGCCTGCCGTATATGGCTACCATTTCGCTTGCAGCAGTTTCTGCAGGTGTTATTTTTTTTGAATCAGAAAAAAACAGAAAGGGAATGAGCCTTGCCACAAGAAAGCTTGACAAAACCATTTCACTTCTGAATCGTGTAAAGATCAAGTGTGTAAATAATCTGAATCTGTTAGAATATAATAAACAGAAATTCGGGGTGAAGGATGCTGCCCAGTTTGAAGAGCTCTGGAAAGAATATTGTAAGGCAAAGGAGTATGAGAAACGGTTTCGTGAAAATACAGAACGTTTGAATATGTACAGCATTGAGCTTCGGGATATGTTAAAATCACATGCTTTGTCAGACCCGGAAATATGGGTGACACAGGTGGCGGCACTGGCAGATAACAGGGAAATGGTAGAAATCCGTCATACTTTGAACCAGAGAAGGCAGCTTTTGCGGGAGCGCATTGAATACAATGAAAATGTAAAAAGAAAGCTTTTGGCTGATATTGATGGGTTGATGAAAAAAAATCCGGAAAACAGGGATGAGCTTCTGGAAATTGTGCAGAGGTTCAGTTGACGGTCTGTGCAACGTCCGGCATTTGTTCATATTCTGTAAAAAATTACTAAAAATTTCCTGCAAAATTAAATGAAAATCGGTAAAAAAGTAGTTGACTTTTTGAAAAAATGGTGATAAACTTGTTTGTGTTATGAGAACAAATCAAGTAGAGTGTATCCACTCTCACCTTAGCGCCTTGGAAAAGCGACTCGGGTTTCTCCATTTTACTATGGGTTATTATATTATAGTAAAAACAAAGGACAGGACGTGGATAGCTCTATCCGCGTTCTTTTTTTATGCACAGGCGGCGCATAACATTAAAAAATTAATATTTGGAGGTGTACAGCCATTAGCGAGTTAATGATTAATGAAAGAATTAGAGAC
>CADBMP010000108.1 GCA_902795775.1 uncultured Lachnospiraceae bacterium
GCATGGACAGAAGGTGGAATTAAAGGCAGAGGAGCTTGGTGTCACGCCAAAGCAGTTCGTAGACGAGGTTTCCGGGGAAATCAAACGGATCTGGGATTTAATGAATACTTCTTATGACCGTTTTATCCGCACCACAGATGATTATCATGAAAAGCAGGTCCAGAAGATTTTTAAGAAACTTTATGAGCAGGGAGATATCTATAAAGGCGAGTATGAAGGCATGTATTGTACGCCATGCGAATCCTTCTTCACCCAGGCACAGCATGTGGACGGCAAATGCCCGGACTGCGGCAGGGAGGTACAGCCTGCAAAGGAGGAGGCATATTTCTTAAAATTAAGTAAATATGCAGATCGTCTGATTGACCATATCAACACCCATCCGGAGTTCATACAGCCGGAGTCCAGAAAAAATGAAATGATGAACAACTTTCTGCTTCCGGGGCTCCAGGATCTCTGCGTATCCCGTACTTCTTTCAAGTGGGGGATTCCTGTGGACTTTGACCCGGATCATGTGGTGTATGTCTGGATTGATGCATTAAGCAACTATATCACCGGACTTGGCTTTGACCTGGACGGGAATCATACGTTAGAGAATGGGGAAAACCTGTATGAAAAATTCTGGCCGGCAGATTTGCACTTGATTGGAAAGGATATCCTGCGTTTCCATACCATTTACTGGCCAATTATGCTCATGGCACTTGACCTGCCGCTTCCAAAGCAGGTATTCGGGCATCCGTGGTTGTTACAGGGGGACGGCAAGATGAGCAAATCCAAAGGCAATGTAATCTATGCTGATGATCTGGTGGATATTTTTGGCGTGGATGCTGTGCGTTACTTTGTTCTCCATGAAATGCCGTTCGAGCATGACGGCATCATCAGCTGGGATCTGATGGTGGAGCGCATGAATTCCGACCTTGCCAATGTGCTTGGAAACCTTGTGAACCGGACCGTTTCCATGACGAATAAATATTTAGGCGGCGTGGTGGAGGATAAGGGTGTTTCTGAGGAAGTGGATGAGGATCTAAAAAAGACTGTTTTAGAAGCACCAAAAAAAGTTTCTGTGAAGATGGACCAGCTGCGCGTGGCAGATGCGATTACGGAAGTGTTTGCCGTATTCAAGCGTTGTAACAAATATATTGATGAAACAGAGCCTTGGGTACTTGGCAAGGATGAGAAGAAAAAAGACCGTTTGTCTGCCGTCCTTTATAATCTGGTGGAGAGCATTACCATTGGTGCCAGTCTGTTAGAGGCGTTCATGCCGGAAACAACGGAAAAAATTTTAGCACAGCTTGGTACAAAGAAACGTGCTTATGAGGAAATGGATGTGTTCGGAAAAACGCCGGCCGGTACAAAGGTGGTGGAAAAACCGGAGATTCTCTTTATGCGCCTGGATTTAAAAGAAGTGCAGGAAAAGGCAGAGGAAATCAGGAAAAAGCAGATTGCGGAAGCGGAAAAAGAAGCCGGCGGGGCAGCAGTGGATTCCTCTGAAGGAACGCAGGAGGCTGTGATTGAAATTGAAAAGAAACCGGAAATTACGTTTGAGGATTTTATGAAAATGCAGTTCCAAGTGGGAGAGATCATTGCCTGCGAGGAGGTCAAAAAATCAAAGAAGCTTTTGTGCTCACAGGTAAAAATTGGAAATGAAGTAAAACAGATTGTTTCCGGAATCAAAAAAGATTATTCTGCAGAGGAAATGGTCGGGAAAAAAGTCATGGTTCTGGTGAACTTAAAGCCTGCAAAATTAGCCGGGGTGCTTTCCGAAGGAATGCTTTTATGTGCAGAAGATGCCGGGGGAAATCTGGCGTTGATGACACCGGAAAAACAGATGCCTGCAGGGGCAGAAATCTGTTAGGATTTTGCCGAAAATATTTGACAAGCTCTATTTGATTGTTTACAATTAAATAGGGCTTTTTGTTTAATTTGGGAATCTTTATTCCTGAAGGTAAAAGTAGTAGATTTTAGGCAGAGATTCATAAGTCCGGTTGATCAAAAACCTCAAAATTTGAGGAAATTAAGGAAGGAATCAGGGCATGGAAAAAGAATATATGTATCATACAAAACATACCTGTGCACGCAGGATCAAGGTGAAGCTTGATGGAGATGTAGTAAAGCAGGTAGAATTTCTGGATGGCGGATGCAGCGGAAATCTGCAGGCAGTTCCAAGGCTGGTGGAGGGACTTACGGTAGAGGAAGTGGAGAAAAAGCTGGGAGGCATCAAGTGTGGAATGCGGCCTACTTCCTGTGCGGACCAGCTTGCCGTTGCCGTCCGGGAGGCATATGAACAGGGTTAGGCTGTGAACGGGACGAACTGAAAAAGGAAGGTGGGAAGGTTTGGAGCATTATATTATAAATCTGATTGCCATATTTATAGTTGTTTTAGCTGTTGTTACGCTGGTTGCAGAAAAAAGAAGGGGAAAAAGGCTTTTAAAGCGGCTGGAGGAGACCGAGGAATCTCTTGGGGTTGCCATTGAAACGGCAGATATGTTCTTTTTTGATTATTATCCGGAAAAGAAAATTGCAATCGCTGTCAGTAAGCTGGATGCACCAAGTTTTGGAAGGGTGATCACAAATTATCCAAAAATCTGGTTTGAAAACCAGACCATTCATCCGGATGACTTAGAGAGGGTAAAAGAGATTTTTGGTGAAATAGATACCGGAAGGAAAACTGCGGAGATTGAATACCGTATTCTGGTGGATGAGGTCTATCATTGGTTTTTATATCATTTTCAGTCCGTTTATGAAGAAAAGGGTGACAAGATCAGGCGCACCAAGGTCGTGGTCAGCAGGACGGACATTACGCCCAGAAAAGAAATGGAATTAGAGTATCAGAGGCATTTGAACGCCATGTTCTTTAACCACAGGGATACACTGCTTTCCTGCCGGATGAATCTTACAAAGAACAGGGTCATGGAATTTTACACCGTACAGGATATGCTGCGTGATAAGCTGTTCATTTCTTTTACGGTAAATGATATGATGGAAACGATCGGGGCGTTCGTGACCCCAATTTACAGAAAACGCTGTCTGGAAAAATTTTCCAGGGAAAGGCTCATTGAACAGTTCAATGAAGGCAATTATACAGTCAGCTACGAATTCAGTTATATGTTCAAGGATGAAGTGCGCTGGGCAGAGTGTGTGGCAGAAATGGCAAAAGAGCCTGGAAACGGTGATGTGGACACCATTTTTTATGTAACGGATGTCAGCTACCGGAGGATCATTGAGCTGGTCATTGACAGTGCAGCGAACCATGATTATGATTATCTGACTTTTGTATATGGAAAATCAAAAAGGTATGTGCATTATACCTGGCTGGTGCCGGAGAGCTTTTCTTTCCAGGAGAGGTATGACAGTTATCTGTTAAAATATTTTTTAGAGCACCAGATTGATGACAGGGAGAAGGTCGTGGCACAGGTGGACTGGAACCTCATAGAAGAAAACCTGCGCCAGAACGGGGAATACATTGTATTCTTTACCCTGTATTCCAAAAGTGGGAAGAAGAAGAGGAAGAAGCTGCAGTTCTTTTACATAGATGATGGAGAAGAGCTGATTTTAGTATCACAGAGCGATGTGACGGATATTTATGAGGCAGAGCAGGCACATCAGATTGCACTGACAAAGGCACTAGCAGAGGCAAAGGAGGCGAATGCCGCAAAGACGGATTTCTTAGCCCGCATGAGCCATGATATCCGTACCCCGATGAATGCGATTATCGGGATTACGGCACTTGCGCTGGATGAAACGGATAATCCGGCGGCAATGGAGGACAACTTAACGAAAATCAATTCTGCCAGCCACTTTTTGCTGGGGCTCATCAATGACATTCTGGATATGACAAAGATAGAGGACGGTTCTGTGGAGCTTGGCCGGGAACCGTATGCGTATGAGGATTTTATCGGGAATCTGAGGACCATGTTTGAGCCGTTGTGCAGGGAGCGTGAGCTGACGCTCAATATCAGAAGGTCACAGAGTGCGCTGACTGTCATGACGGATAAGATACGTCTGAACCAGATTTTTTTCAATGTGCTGTCCAATGCGGTCAAATATACCTCAAGAGGCGGCAGTGTGTCTTATTATGAGGACAACGTACATGTGGTGAATGGGCGTGTCATCCAGGATTTTGTGGTCCAGGATACCGGTGTGGGCATGAGTGAGGAGTTTCAAAAGAGGATGTTCCAGCCGTTTGCGCAGGAAAGCAATGAAATGACTGCTGAGGTACAGGGAACCGGTCTGGGGCTCAGCATTACAAAAAGCCTGACGGAGCTTATGGGTGGCGTCCTTACCATAGAAAGCGAGCTTGGAAAGGGAACGAAAGTCATTATCCATCTGGAGCTTGACATTGCGACAGAGGAGGAGCTCGCACTTGTGAAAAAGAAGAAAAAAGGAGACAAAGGGGAGGAGGTATTGGAAGGAAAGCGTCTTCTTTTGGTGGAGGATCATCCTATCAATACGGAGATTGCAAAAAGGCTTCTGGAAAAGAAGGGACTGGTCGTATTCTGTGCAGAGAACGGGCGTGTCGGTGTGGAGAAGTTTGAAAGCTCGAACGAAGGTTTCTTTGATGCCATACTGATGGATATCCGTATGCCGGAGATGACCGGGTTAGAGGCAACAAAGGCAATCCGGGCACTGGAGAGGAGCGATGCGGGGAGCATACCGATTATTGCCATGACCGCGAATGCGTATGAGGAGGATGTAAGGCTGTCAAAGGAGGCAGGGATGAATTATCATTTGTCCAAGCCGATTCAGCCGGATAAGCTTTATGAAACACTGGCAGAGGTGTTCCAGAAGTAATGAGGAAGAAAGGGCAGGAAACCTGTGCGTGTGCTGCCCGGATAGTAATGTAGAAAACTGTATAAGGAACAGTTAATGAATTACTTTTAACACTTTGCCGCTTACAGTACATATATGCAGGCACTGTGGCAGGCAGAGCGGAACGTGGATTATTAACGGTTCCCGGGAAGAATGAAGAAAGGAAAGCTGCATTTTGCACAGTTACGAGGGTGTGGGGTGCAGCGAGGAAAAAGAATATGTTAAATGAATTTGATACTGCGGATGATATTAAGAGCGAAGTGCTCCGGCTGGTGGCAAAGGCTGCTTTTGAGGGAAATTTAGACAAAATCGAAGCCACGCTCCCTTATGAGATTTTACCGGGAAATAAGCCGAGTTTCAGGTGCTGTGTGTACAAGGAAAGAGAAATTGTGCGTGAAAGGATCATGCTTGCAAAAAATATTGACCCGGCGACCGGGGAAAAGTGCAACAATACAGTGAAGATTTTACCTGCCGGTTGTGAGAACTGTCCGATTACCAGATTCACTGTAACAGATAACTGTCAGAAATGTCTGGGGAAAAAGTGTCTTCATGCCTGTCGTTTTGATGCGATTACCATGACCCGTACCAAGGCATATATTGACCCGAACAAGTGTAAGGAGTGCGGCCAGTGTTATGAGGCCTGCCCGTATAATGCAATCGTGGACATCATGCGTCCATGCCGTCGTGCCTGCCCGGTCGATGCCATTCAGGTGAGCGAGGAAGACGGAAGGGTTTCCATCAATGATGAAAAGTGCATCCGCTGTGGTGCCTGCATCAGCTCCTGCCCGTTCGGTGCCATTTCAGACAGCTCGCGTATGTTGGAGGTCATTGAGTATTTAAAGAGTGACAGACCGGTATTTGCTCTGGTGGCGCCTGCCGCAGAGGGCCAGTTTGGTGCTGACATTACCATGGAGTCTATTCGTGACGGAGTAAAGCAGCTTGGCTTTACGGATATGGTGGATGTTGCAATCGGGGCTGATTTTGTTTCTGATTCCGAGTCAAGGGAGTGGGCAGAAGCATATGAGCAGGGAAAGAAAATGACGACTTCCTGCTGTCCGGCATTTGTCCATATGATCCGCCGTCATTTCCCATCGCTTGCGGACAATATTTCAACAACGGTTTCGCCAATGGCGGCTACTGCGCGTCTGGTCCGCGCCATGAATCCGGATGCAGTCTGCATCTTCATTGGACCATGTATCGCAAAGAAGAGTGAGGCAGGACAGGATCAGGATATTCCGGGCGAAAATGCGGATTTAGCCATGACCTTTGAGGAGTTAAAGGCAATGCTTAAGGCAAAGCACATAAAGCTGCAGCCGGTTTCTACCGTTGAGCAGAACGGAAGCATGTATGGAAAACGCTATGCAAATGCCGGCGGGGTGACAGCAGCAGTAAAACAGGCAATGATTGAAAGAAGCGGCCATGCAAATGTAAATGTGCGCAGATGTAACGGCGCAGAGGAGTGTAAGAAGGCATTGATGCTGATGCGTGTAGGAAAACTTCCGGAGGATTTCATTGAAGGTATGTCCTGTGTGGGCGGCTGCGTTTCCGGTCCTGGAAATATCAAGGAGGAACGTGAGTTCAAGAGAGAGCGTGACAAGCAGATTCAGGAAGCAGATGACAGAGGCGTGTTAGATACGGTCTCCATGTACAGCAAATATCCGTTCTCCATGCACAGGGGGACCGGCGGAAAGCTGGAGAATGAACATCATGCGGAGGCAAAGCAAGAGGAACCGGCAGAAAATGAATAAAATTTGTTTCGATAAGAATACCGGAATTTTTTGTGATGAAGAAGATTTTGAAGGGGTCAGAATTGTTTCTGGCTGGGTAAAAAAAGATCTTCGATGTGTGTTTGGGGAACCGGATGCAGATTCCGGAAATGGAGTGAAAATAATTGCAGGTACGGCTGGAAAAAGCCGTACTCTGCAAAAAATGTATGAGGATGGCACTATTTCAAAAGACGGGCTTATGGATGGCTCCGACCTGCCCAAATGGGAAGTATATAAAATTGATGCAATCTGTCAGAACGGGGAAACGGTCATTGTGATACAGGGTTCTGACAAACGGGGCACCATGTACGGCCTGCTTTCTGTATCAGAGGCCTGTGGTGTTTCGCCGCTGGTGAACTGGTCGGGGGCGGTACCTGCACATAAGGACAGGGTGGAGCTTCCGGAAGCTTTTTTTGGAATTTCAAAAGAACCTTCTGTAAAGTACAGGGGAATTTTTATCAATGATGAATGGCCGGCGTTTGGAAACTGGGCAAAGAAACGTTTTGGCGGAATCAATGCGAAGTGTTATGCGGAGATTTTTGAGCTGCTCATCAGGCTTCGTGCAAATTACATGTGGCCGGCCATGTGGTGGAGCAATTTTTCCTTAGATGGTCCGGGGCTTGAGAGCGCAGAGCTTGCAGATAAGCTTGGGATTGTCATGAGCACGTCACATCATGAGCCCTGCATGCGTACCGGTGAGGAATACGGCATGGTCCGGGGACCGGAATCCATTTATGGTGATGCATGGGACTTTTTGTCGAACCGGGAGGGAATTATTAAATTCTGGGAAGACGGGTTAAAAAGAAATGCACCATTTGAGAATGTCATCACCATGGGGATGCGCGGAGAACGGGATACGGCAATCATGGCAGAGGCTTCCATGGCGGACAACATTGCCCTGTTAAGGGATATCATAAAGACGCAGAATGATCTGATACGGAAATATATCAATCCGGACCTTTCAAAAGTACCGAGACAGTTTGTGCTGTTTACCGAAGTGGAGAAATTTTATTACGGAGATGAGGACACGCCGGGATTAAAGGATGACCCGGAGATGGACGGCATTACCGTAATGTTCAGTGACAATAATTATGGATATATGCGGACGCTTCCATCACCGGATAAGAGGAACCGTAACGGTGGAAACGGAATGTATTATCATGTGGATATGCATGGCGGTGCTTATTCTTATGAATGGATTGGGTCAACGTATCTGCCGCGTATCTGGGACCAGCTCGGCACTGCTTATGATTACGGGGTAGATACTATATGGGTCACGAATGTGGGAGATTTGGTGTCCCAGGAGCTTGAGGTGTCTTATATTATGAAGCTTGCATTTGATATGGATGCTTTTGGGTCTTCCCATCCAAATGAAACGGAGAAATTTATTCACGCATGGGTGGAACGGATTTTTGGCGGATATTATTCAAAAGAGGATCTGTCCTTAATCTGTGAGGTCATAGACCGGTATTCCCTGATCAATGAACGCCGGAAACATGAAATCATGAATGAACACGTTTATCATCCGGTTCATTTTGGAGAGGCCAGAGAACTGTATGACAGCTGTAAGGTGATCATGAAGCTCTGTGAGGAGCTGTTGGAACGTACACCGGCAGAGATATATACGGCGTTTTACGAGCTGATTTATTATCCTGCATATGGTACTGCGAATCTGCACAGGACATGGATTGTTTCAGAATGGAATAAATTTTATGCAAATCAGAACAGGAATACTGCCAATGATTTTTGCGTGGAAATTGATGAAGGGGTGAAAGCGGACCAGAAGCTCATAGATGATTTCCATGCGCTTGCAGATGGAAAATTTTATGGTCATGCATTGTCTGAGCATTTTGGTTTCCGTACATGGAATGATTCTTCTAACCAGCTCCCGATGCGTACCTATATCTATCCTGCCAGGAAGGATAGGATGCTTGTTTCAAAATCAGATGAGGCATGGTTTTATGATGGACGCGAATACATGAAGCGGGAGGATACGGTCCGGGATTTCTTACGGCCGGATGTCGGGGAATTTGTGCTTGAAATATCCTGTGGAAGTGAAAAGACTTTGTCCTACAAAACAGAGTCTGATGTGTCATGGCTGGGGTTTGCCCGTGATGGGGAAGAAGAACCGGATTTTAAAAACAGGGTCTTAAATGGAAAGACAGATAAGACTGATTATGTACGGGTGTGCATTGACAGGGATGCGCTTCCGGAGGATGTGGTTTCTTCCGGGACAGTAGTGGTGAGCGATGGCGGGGAGTGCTTTGTCACGCTTACTGTAAAGGCATGTGGAAGAAAATATTATGAGCAGTTATGCAGTCGGGAAAATGGTGAGAAAATCCCGGAGGGGGCTGTTCTGGTATGCGGTGAGAACGCTGTGGCGGAAAGCTCTTTGTATACGGATATCACTTCTTCGGACGAAGTCCGGTACGAGGTGCTGTCTCCCTACGGGCGGCATGGCAGCGGTTTAAAACTGTATCCGAATACGGCAGACCTTGCGGATGAGGAGCCATTAAAAGTGCCTTATGCGGAATATGTGTTTGTTTCGGATAAGGAAGGAGAGTTTGAGGCTGAGTTTATATTTGCACCGTCACTTTCGGTAAAAGGCGGGGGCGCACAGTATTTTGACGTAAGGGTAAATGGGGAAGCCCCGGTAAGGGTTAATACCATTTTACAGACATCGGGCATTGTGGTCTGGAGTCCGCAGTGGCATGAGGATAACAAGCGGAATGCCAAGATCATCTCTCAGAAGATTCTGTTAAAGAGAGGAATCAACCGGATTGTTTACAGTCAGATCAGTCCGAACCTGATACTGGAAAGAATTGTTCTCTGGGATATGTCCATGCCGAAGAAAGAATCTTATCTGGGACCAAAAGATAGTTACAGGTTTTGATTTTTGTTTCTAAGGAGAGAAAAAAGAATGATATGAAAAACACCGGTCTGCCTTGGTTATTGGTTGAAAGGCAGACCGGTTTGTTTTTGATAACGCCCTGCTGTCTGCTATGTCTGACAGCGTGCGGGGGTTCGTTCTAATTTTTCAGATAATCTTCATAATTTCCGATAACTTTTTCCATGGCATCAGGACCCGGCGCACCGATGGTATTTCTTTTGGAGACACAGGTTTCCATGGAAATTGCATCATAAATATCATCTTCAAACACCGGACTGATTTTCTTATATTCCTCCAGGGGAAGCTCGTCCAAGGAGCAGTCCTTGTCGATACAGGTCAGTACCAGCTGTCCTATGATTCCATGCGCATCGCGGAATGGCACGCCATGGTTTACCAGATAATCAGCGGCATCCGTTGCATTGGTAAAGCCGCCTTCGGCACTTTTGCGCATCACCTCTTTATTAAATTTCAGCGTATCTAACATTCCGTTAAATAACACGATACAGCCCTTTGTGGTATCAATGGCATCGAACACAAATTCTTTGTCCTCCTGCATATCCTTATTATACGCAAGGGACAGCCCCTTCATGGTCGTAAGCAGGGAAATCAGGGAGCCGTACACACGGCCGGTCTTCCCGCGTACCAGCTCTGCAATATCCGGGTTCTTTTTCTGCGGCATGATGCTGCTTCCGGTGGAATAGGAATCGTCGATTTCTATGAAACGGTATTCATTTGTGTTCCAGATAATGATTTCCTCACAGAAACGGCTCAGGTGCATCATGATGATGGACATGGCAGAAGTAAAATCAATGAGATAATCCCGGTCCGAAACAGAATCCATGCTGTTTAAGGTCGGACCATAAAAGTCCAAAAGGGAGGCGGTATATTCCCTGTCTAACGGGTACGTTGTGCCTGCAAGTGCCCCGGAGCCGAGCGGACAGTAATTCATGCGTTCGTACAGGTCATGCAGGCGGGAACGGTCCCTTTTAAACATTTCAAAATAGGCCCCCATGTGATGGGCAAGCGTAATCGGCTGTGCCTTCTGTAAATGGGTAAAGCCCGGCATGATGGTGTCCACGTTTTCCTTCATGAGCTTTAAGAGGCTTTCTAAGAGATTTTTTAAAAGTGCATCCATGTTTTTGGCTTCTTTTCTGGTGTAAAGCTTCATATCCAGTGCCACCTGGTCATTTCTGCTGCGCCCGGTGTGCAGTTTTTTTCCGGCATCGCCAATGCGTTCCGTAAGATGTGCCTCCACGAAACTGTGAATATCCTCATGTTCTCCGTCGAAGGTGAGGCTGCCGTTCTTAATATCCTCGCAGATTCCTTCCAGCCCGGAAATGATAGTGTCTTTTTCTTCCTCTGTCAATATATTCTGTCTGGCAAGCATTTTGACATGGGCAATGCTGCCTTCAATGTCCTCTTCAAAAAACGTCTGGTCAAATGAAAGAGATGCATTGAAATTATGTACCAGTTCATTTGTTTCCTTTGTAAAACGTCCTCCCCAAAGTTTCATGTGTATTCCTCCTGTTTTTTATTATAAAAATCCTCCATGCCGAAGCACTTGTTGCTGAGGTACCTTTTTAGCCGTGTATCCAAAGCCCGGCTGTACCGGGATATTTCCGCACAAGGGGTTGTGCATAAAAAGAATATACCGAAATGGAGGTTCCATTTCGGTATAAAAAGGATAACATACCTTGATTTTAATTATATTTCAATTATTCTGCTCCCGGCTTTCCGGCACTTTCATCAGAAAATTCAATGAAATCATCATCAAAATCATACGTGTCATCTGCATCAAAATCATCTAAATAATCAGGAGTCAGGAATTTATAAACTGCAAATGCAATTCCAGCAACCGCAGCAACCGCTCCAATGATAGCCAGTACCAGGATGATGGTGTGCTTGCTTTTTTCTTCCTGCTCTTTTTTGTGGATCAGTTCATTTAATCTTGATGCGTTTAATAAATCTTCCACTTTTTCTTTCATATTTTATTCTCCCTTCTTTTCCTGAATCATCAGGATAATAATATCATATTATGGTTTGTGCGGAGCACGAGACTATTATACCATAAACCAGCGCAGGTTTTTTGCGCATAACTGAGTTTGCTGTTTTTGCAAACTCCAAATGGC
>CADBMP010000109.1 GCA_902795775.1 uncultured Lachnospiraceae bacterium
GCCGCTTTATTATACATTTTTTGATATTCCAGAGTATCACAGTAAATCAACGTAACAATCTCATTGTCGCCACAAGGAATATCTTTTAACCCAGTCGGTGAACCTGGTTCCTCCTTTCTCTCCTCCAAATCGTACAAGCACAATGCCAGCGCATCTTCAGCCATAGCGATTGCATCTGTCAAATCCTCTCCACAGGTATAACACCCGGGCACATCAGGAAAGCTCACGTTATATCCATCCTCTGCACATTCAATGATTGCCGGATAAACATATCTTGCCATTTTTTCTCCTCTCCTTTTCCATTTGATACTATTGTTTTTTCATCCCCCTTATATCCAAATTTCTATCGAAAATCTCTGAATTATTTTCAAGACACAGGGCTTACTTCAGCCCCGCATCTTTTAAAATTCTTACTGCGGTTCCGGTCTTCACTTCATTTACAATCCTTTCTTTTATACATGAACGAGTTACAAATATATTATATACGTATTTTTACGTATCGTCAACTCTTTTCACATTTAAAATCTCTATTCCTCCGTCCCGTCACCTGCAGAATACTCTATTTCCATCCTGACCCCCTCCGTATTATAAGACTTCAAGAGAGCAATCTGTTCCTCATCCCTCGTACTCACAATAACATGGATACGCTCCGGATCTTCCAGCACCATGGACGATGTGACAAAAGACAGTTCAAGTGCTGTCTTTCGATGCCCGAAACACTCTCCATATCCCATCCACGCAGACAGCAAGCGTATCCTGATCCACCCTGAAATATTCCACGCCGGATGTCCTGTCGAAATTCTGCTCCCCGTCTTTTAACGGAATCCCTGTTTCTGCATAGGCTCCCGCTTTCTGGATCGTTCTTCCCGCCGTTTTTCCCTTATATTCTTCATACGTATCTGTGTACACGACTCCACCCACCATGAGCATCGGCGGATAATCACCGCTCCCTTCTGAAATGGAAACCTCCTCCGAACCGCTTTTTTGCTTTTCCATCTCTGCTAAATCTAACAGGGATAAAGAGATGCAAGGGCAGAAAAGAGGTTGGTTATGCCGGAAGAGGAAGTGAAACAAAATTTAATTGACAGATATGTAGATCTTCTGGAAATCAAAGCGGCAAGCAAAGAAGAAAACAAAGTATTAGAAAGAAAAATTATACTTATAAAATTAAAATTATCATCTTACAATTTAGACTTAGAGGCACTTGAAAAAGCATATCAATAAAACAAAAATCCTTTACAGCTCTTTATCGTAATCGAGTAGGAGGCTGGCCTTTTCGCCTCCTACTCGCCGCGAGCCGCCGGTCAGCTTTAGCTGACACACTTCCTTTCGGCGGCTCTGTGGATGTGAAGCAGGCAGGGGCGAAATAAAAGCACCCTGCCTGTCACTATTCCGCCCAGTCCTCTAAAAGAATCCCAGGCACCCGTTCAAACTCGCCGGTATCAGATAAAACTACGATAGGATAATCATTTTCCCTAATCCTCAAATTCCATGTGTCCGGTATTATATCCACAATCAATGCCGATGGTCCTCTTCTTAAATCCGTCCGCGTCAGGCACCGGATAGGTGAAATACAGCTTATCGCCCTTCCATGTAAGTTTCGGTTCACTTTCTGACACTCCTGTATAATACCACTTTTCATACACAGTATTCGCATTCACCTCTGTCCCGTCTATCGTATCATTCAGTATCATGCCAAAACATCCGTACTCTTTGCTTATAATTCCGTAAACCTTATATCTTCCGGTCGAATCCTCCGCCATATTGATAAGAATATCCGCTTTTTCTTTAAATTCGATCGTATTGCTCCAGGGTACCGGTTTATACTCATACTCATCACACACCCGGAATATCACTTCATCATATGCCACCGCTTCATCATGTGTCAGCCTCGTTTCCCCTGAAGTTTTTTCCTCCTTAAGACGCTCCTTTTCCGTCCGTTCTTCCGCAATTCCACCGACATCTAAATTTTCTTCCGGACGTGCAGTCTCCATCTTACTTTCCGAAGAATCTGTCTTTACAGCTTTCTCCTCCCCTTCTGTATCTTTTGCCGTAAATGCAGCCGGATTCTTTGGCATCTTTTTCTGCACCGGATTCGTCAAAAAACATGCCCCGATAATTCCGAATATCAATACCGCTGCCAGCACAAATCCATACGCTGGTTTCTTATATTTCAGGACAGATTTCACCCTTTCCTTCACGCCGACCTCCCCAAAAGCAAGCGGGCAGACCATGACCCTTCTCCTCCCTATGCTGCAATCGAGCAGTGCTGTCGCATATGCTTTTTTCTTCTTCAGGTCAAACTCCACGATCACCTTTTCATCACACGCCAGCTCAATATCCTTGCATAAAAATACATATGCCGCCCACACAAGCGGATGGAACCAGTACACGCAAAGGAGCAGATAACCAAGCGGCTTCCAAATATGATCCAGACGCTTCAAATGCGCTCTTTCATGCGCCAGTACATATTGCTCATCCTCTTTTTCAAGACCGGAAGGCAGATAGATTCCCGGACGGAACACTCCCAGGATAAACGGAAATGAAATCCTGTCACAGACCCTTACATTCCCTTCATAAGGAATCGAAACCGCCACATTCTTTCTTATCCGCAGATAAGAAAAGAGTGCATAGAAGAGCATCACACCGACACCCACGAGCCAAATGATTCCAAGTATCGTCATAAGATGATTCTGCCCTGTCACAGCCTCCGAAACCCTTCCCGCGTCCCTGCTCCCAATGTAACGGTTCACAGGCTCATCAATCATAGAGACACCGGACGAAATCTGGAAGGTACTCTCATGGAGCATCTCCTTTGGCAATGTTTTTGCGCTCGGTATGAGACTGATGAGGCTTTCCACTGTGACCGGCATCAAGAGCCGGAGTCCTGCCACTCCCCAGAGTGCCGGCATGAGCCACTTCGGGACCTTCTTTACTGCGAAGCGAAGCACGATGACCACCGCGATCAGCCAGCTTGCCGCGATGCTCCGGTTCAAAATATTCAAAAAGAGCTCCGTCATCCCTCACACCTCCTCTGCTTCATCGATCATCCGGCGGATCTCGTCCGCTTCCCTCTGCGAAAGCCGCTTTCCCTTTGTAAATGCAGCGATGAACGCCGGAAGCGAGCCCGCAAACGAATCCTCCACAAACTGGCGGCTCTGCATGGAATAGAACTGCTCCCTGGAAATGACGGATGTCACCGTCCCCTTCCGGTTCTCAAGAACTCCTTTTGCACAGAGCTTCCGGATCACATTATGCGTGGTGGTCCGCGCCCAGCCGAACTCCTCCGCGCAAAGAGCTACGAGTTCATGGCTCGTGACAGGCTCCCTGTCCCAGATCATATTCGCAAAGCGGCATTCAATTTCTCCTAACTGTATCTCAGCCATACAAGTCCCTCCCTTGAAAACACAGACCATCAAAAGCAGTCTTTTCACCGAACTGCCACCAATAGTCGTGTTTGCCAATATTTTTTTACATTGTTCCTATTTACACCAACTTCCCTGCGCCCCTGCGCATTATATATCCTGCGGAATCCAGACATCACTCTTCCATGGCTTGATCATTTTAATCGTTCTGGTTTCCTGATCC
>CADBMP010000110.1 GCA_902795775.1 uncultured Lachnospiraceae bacterium
CATAAAAAAGGTTCCGGTGCTTCACCTCACAAAAGAAGACCGGGTATATCAGAACCGGAAAATTATAACTTTAACGACCATGGGGATTCCAATGGGGCTGCAATATTCCATTACAGCCATTGGCAGCATGGTCATGCAGTCTGCAAACAACGGCTTAGGAAGTGTCTACGTATCCGGATTTACCTCCGGCATGCGGATCAAGCAGTTTGCAATGTGCCCGTTCGATGCACTGGCGACCGCTGTTTCCACCTTTGTCAGCCAGAATTACGGTGCTGCAAGATTTGATCGTATCAAAAAAGGAATCAAACAGGGAATCACCATTGGTGTCAGCTACGGTCTTGCCATCGGCCTTGTCCTCATCCTTTTTGGCCGTCCCCTGTCCATGCTTTTTATCCCGCCATCTGATGCAGATGTTCTGAATGCTTCTGGAAAATATCTGCGCTGTCTGGGACTTTTTTACTGGTCCTTAGGAATTTTGAATGTCTGCCGCATGTGTGTCCAGGGACTTGGATTTTCGGGGCGTACCATCCTGTCTGGTGCCACAGAAATGCTTGCCAGAATTATTGTCAGCGTCTTTTTTGTGCCGATATTTGGATTTTCTGCCATCTGCTTTGCAGACCAGTCGGCATGGCTGTCCGGTACCCTTTACATTATTCCGGTCTGCATTTACTGTGTCCGTAAACTACAGAAACAGAG
This sequence comes from uncultured Lachnospiraceae bacterium, assembly GCA_902795775.1. GTDB lineage: Bacteria > Bacillota > Clostridia > Lachnospirales > Lachnospiraceae > Butyribacter. The sequence continues at coordinate 697 of CADBMP010000110.1, forward strand.
TGCCGGTTACGTCCAGGGTTCTTAACCAGGCTTCCATGTTTTTGGGGTTGTCAAATAATTCGTGTAAGCTCTTTTATTGAGAAGGTTGAATTGTTACAGAATTGTGTAACAATTCAGCCTTCTTTTGAATTCCTGTTATTTTTCAAGAAAACCTTAATATCAAGCGAATATCTATGTGGATTTATACTGTGTGATGTTCGTCATGTCCATAAATATCTGAAGAAGAAAAATGTTTATTACAAAATTGTTACATATTGTTAAAAAATGCTTGCATTTAATTAAAATATATGTTATTATCTTTTTAATCAATACAATATTTTTGAAACAAATCTTAACATTTCATTACGTACAATATAACCGTTTTTTATTTAATGGAGGTTTACATGTATTTTAATCAAACAACAGAAAAAAAGAGCTTATTAAACAGGATAACTTTTGGATTTCTTTTATTTGCTGCCTTGACCTGCATCACATTTTTTCCTGCATTTTCTGCAAAAGCAGCATCTGTAAAATATGTCACAAGCAGAACACTGACCTTAAAAACAAAAGCTTCTTCCGGCTCTAAAAGTGCCGGTCACTTAAAAAAGGGCGAAAAGGTAACGGTTTATCATATAAAAGGCCGTTGGGCAAAAATTAAAAAAAATAAAAAATTTTACTTTGTCCCTAAAAAATATCTGTCTGTAAAAAAACCGTCCTCTGGCTCAGGAAATAATGAAGCCGGAAAGTGTATTGTAAAATATGCGAAAAAATTTATCGGAAATCCGTACCGAAGCGGCGGAACCAGCTTGACAAAGGGCACGGACTGCTCCGGCTTTACAAAGGCCATTTATGCACATTTTGGTTTTACCCTGCCGCGTACCTCCTCCGAACAAAGACATGCAGGATATAAGGTAAGCTGGGGCTGCAAAAAACCGGGCGATATCATCTGCTACAGCGGTCATGTTGCTATCTATATGGGAAATAATAAGATCATACACGCCAGCAATCCACGCTCCGGTATCAAGACTTCAAAATATATTAAATACAGCAAGGTTTTGGCAGTAAGAAGGATCCTGCCGTCATAAGCAGCCTGCCTGCCAGCTCCCCTCTTGTCCCTATGCCTAGTTTTCCAAATATATTTGTCATATACTTCTTCGCTATTGTTTCTGAAATAAAAAGCTCTGCCGCAATCTCTGCATTGCTAAGATCCTTCAAAATCAGAAGTGCCACCTCTTTTTCACGCTTTGTAAGACCAAGCTCTGTAAGCCTTTCTGAAATATTTACAGAGTTTTTCTCCAAGGCTGCCGTTCGAGACTCCATTATCCCAAGAAAGTTCTCCTCAAAATCCTTTATTTTAGGATTTTCTGTCTCAAGATTTTTTATCTCAGAAATGCAGCTTTTTCATATTTATCCGCACACCGAATAAGCTGTCACAAAAATTTGTAAAAGCTTATACCATCTTGGAAATATATTCAGGTTTAAATTCTCCAATTTTGCCAGATGATTGGACCAGCTTATTTGGACATTGGCTATATTATATTCTAAAATGGCATTGAAATCAAAAAACTCAATACTGGCAGAGCAGCAAATCTCACATCAAAAAACAATACTGCTCCGGGTAGAGAACAGGTAGTAAACGGATAGTAGTTTACAGTTTTCTCCTCTCATGTTATTATTTTATCATACAAATGTCCATGCTTTCAAAGCTTGCTTGCAAGCACTGGACAAGCAGGAACAGCAAAGCTGCAGGTCACACGCATGTGTGAACTGTAACACAGCAAATAAACCTATATAAATGTGCAAAAAAGGAGAACCTGCCATGAAAAAAATACATATTACCCTGCTCCTCAACACCATTGCCTTCATTCTTGTACTTGTGGGCGTTTACATCATGCTCCACCCGGCAAAGAACAAAGGACTTTTAACTTCAAGCGGATTTGCGAACCTCAAATATTTTACCGTTCTGTCCAATCTGCTTTACGGAGCAGCAGCTTTCTTTACCATTCTCTACATACTCATGAAGTACGCAAAGACAAAAACCTTCACCTTTTCCTTTCCACTCTGGTTCCAGGTGGCAAAACTTGTCTCTGCTACTGCCGTGGGCGTGACTTTTCTTGTCATTGCCGCATTCTTAGGTCCAATTTACGGCCATGCCAGCATGTATCAGGGCTCTAACCTGTACTTCCACCTGATTGTCCCATTGTTGGCTCTTGCCGACTTTTTAATCATGGAAGCTGGCAGCACATTTACTTTCCGCTACATATGGCTTTCCATTATTCCTACACTCATATACGGCATATGTTACTTAGCGAACATTTTAATCAATGGGGTAGGAACATGGCCGGATACAAATGACTGGTACGGTTTTATGAACTGGGGACTTCCGGTAGGCATAGTGATTTTTTTCATGAATAATCTTATGTCCTTTGGAATCGCTGCCCTGCTCTGGAAATTCCGCAGGAAAAGTGCTTAATATTGATGTTTTTTTCATGATATTGTATAATAGTTTCATGTTTCGCACGAGCCATTCAGAGTTTGCAAATTCCGCAAACTTTCTTATGCGCAGAAAACGTGTGCAGTAAATATTTTACGGACTGCACAGCGTAGTGTGCAGTCCTGCGGGAAGATGTCAGTAACCTTCAAATGCGCAGAAAACGTGCGCAGTAATTTTGGTTCGGAAGTGTTTTTATTACCTGCAAAGTAAAACATAGTAGGAGAGTAATATGAAAAAAATTCTGATTGTAGATGATGATGATGTCATGTTAGAACTGGCAAAACTTGTACTGGAAACAGACTACGAAACGGTCTGTGCTTTCTCCGGACGGGAGGCAGTAGAGCTTTTTGAGTCCGAACGGCCGGATATGATTTTATCTGACCTTTTGATGCCGGAAATGTCCGGTTATGAGCTTCAACAGATTATACAGGAAAAAAGCAGCCGGCAGATTCCGTTTATTTTCATGACCGCAGACGAACGGGACGAAAGCGAAAGCCTGGGCTTTGAGTTCGGTGCCGCTGATTACATCCGCAAGCCCATCAAAAGCGAGCTGTTGATTAAACGAATCGAACGGGTCTTCCATCACGTGGAACAGGTGAACGACTGGAAACGTGTGGCTTCCACAGATGCCATGACCGGACTTTTGAATAAATCCGCCTTCCAGCATGAAATCGCCTCTGCCTGCAAAGAACATCAGGGCGTCCTGATGATGATTGACTTAGACAGCTTTAAGCTGGTCAACGATCTATATGGGCACGAAATGGGCGACCGGATTTTGATTTGTTTTTCAAAGCTCATTAAATCCATTACCCGCGAAGATGACATTGCCGGAAGAATGGGTGGGGATGAATTTATTGCTTTCTGCAAAAACCTGAAGGACGAAACCATTATTGCCCAAAAAACAGCTTTCATGAATGAAGAACTGGTAAAGGCTGCAAAGCAATATATGGGAGAAAATATGAACATTCCTCTGGGCGCATCCATCGGTGCCGTCCTTGTTTCTGATTCTGGTACAGATTTTGATGATCTGTTCAAAAAGGCTGATTCTGCACTTTATACCGTAAAACAAAAAGGAAAGCATGGATACGCCATTTTTCATGGAGATGCCCTGCATAAAGAAAACGAAACCATGGGAAATATTGAGCATCTGCGCATGATCTTTGGGGAAAGAAATATCGGACGCGGAGCACTGATTACGGAAAAGGCAAATTTCAAGACCATCTACCAGTTTTTGATGCGCTTTCTGAGCAATTATTCGTGGGACATCCGGTTAGCGGTTTTCACCCTTGGCACAGACGCAGAAACTTCCCTTGGCGGGCAGGACGCTGGAAACACGCAGGACGATATTTCAGCAGTCACAGACCGTTTCTGCACACTGGCAAAAAAGCACCTGCGCAGCAGTGATGTCATCTTGAAAAACAACAAAAACCAGGTTCTGATCCTTTTAATGAAAGTAGACCATGAAAGCTGCGAATATCCCATTTTGCGCGTGGTCGAAGCATGGAAAAAAGAGATGCCGGAAATTCCGGTATCCTATGAATCTGTAAAACTGGAAGCATGAAACAATCGAGCAGGGAAACTTGTCCACGCTTTCGTTCTATCGGGTAAATCCTGCGTGCATGAAACAATCGAGGCAGTAGGGGAACTTATCCCCTTCCTGCCTCGCCAAATATACCTTTGGTACATATATGATATCTGCCAAAAATCCATATATACAAGATTTTAGACAAATATCATAAGTTGAGCTGATTAAAAAAACCAATACTAGTACATCGTTTCTTAATTTACGATGTACTAAAATGAAGTCGGAAATTCAAATACATCTCCCACTTTGAATGGAGAATCTGCATTTTTTACTTTGGTCACTTTAAATACTGCACCATCCCAGCCATAAGTAATTTTTCCGGTCATCCCATACTCGCTGCTTTTAAAAATCAATATGTCGCCCTTCTTTTTTATGGTGCCTTCCGTCTGCGTCAACCTGTGGACGGACAGCGTGGCGAGAATGGTGCCGGCTTCCATTCCCTCTTTAATAATCAGGCTGCTGTATACATCTCCGGTCCCCTGGTCATCAATATATTTTCCAATCTGGGAACGCTCCGGCATTTCAAAGCTCTCGCCTTTCTGCCCGGCAAAAAGAAATGCAAGCTGATATACCCGGTTTTTTGTGATTCCTGCCATTTCTGCATGGTAAAGCATTGGGTAAATACTTCCCTCTTTGTATTCACTGAGGGTTTCTTCAACCACTGTTTCCTTATTTTTCACCCATCTTCTCTGTTCTGCCATCAGATCCCGCATGACATCCACTTCCATAGAGGATTTCATCCGCTGCCACAGATCGTTGAGCTCTGCGTCCCAGACCTCATATACATTTTTGGCCTTCTCATTTAAGTCTGTCTGGGAACCATCTTCCTCCTGCAAAAGCTTCTCATATTTTTTGCATAATTCATCCACCTGTTTCAATTCGTTCTGGAGAGAATCTGCAGAGCTTATGGCTTGCGCCACCTCTGATTTTATCTTTTCCTGCATTTCTGTGGATTCCTCAGCATCTGCTTTGCCGGTTTCCTCTGAATCCTTCTGCGTTTCAGAAGTGGTGGTATCCTGAGCAGAAGATGCCTGCACTTCGGAAGTATCTTTCTGCGCCGAAGATGTTTCTTCTTTTTCTGCTGTCTGGACCTCCGAGGATGATGTGCGCTCTAACGCATTATCCTTCTCCTTTCCGCCGCATCCGCTCAATGCAACACAGCACACCATGCCCAATGCAATCATCCTTTTTTTCATACCCAAAGCCCTCCTGTGTATTTGATGATATGATATGTAACAGTTCATTTTTCTAAAAATATATCAAATTTTCTTCGGGATATTTTAAGTGTGACTATCATCACTCCTTATGAATCTATATAGATTTTCACTTGGATTCATAGGAAGGATGAATAGTTACCATTATATCAATCCTTCATAATTTGAACTATGTAATATCTGCTGTTGTTTAACATCTACTGCAGGCTCGGAATCCCCTTCTGGATATCCACGTCTGCCGCATAATCCACTCCGGCAATCTTAAACCCGAAAATCTCATAAAACTCCTGCCAGTATTCGTCAATATCGCCGAGCTCCTTTACATTATCTTTATTCACCTTTGTCCAAAGCTCAGAAACCTCATTCTGTACCTCTGGTTTCATTTCATAATCATCCATGCGGATCAGGCGGTTCTCATCCACAGGTACCTCATTCTGGCACAGACGGTCATGAAGCAGCCGGTACATCTGCTCAATACAGCCCTCATGAAGCCCTTTTTCCTTCATAACACGGAATAAAAGCGACATGTAAAGCGGTACAATAGGAATTGCTGCGCTGGACTGTGTAACGACTGCCTTATTCACCGATACATACGCTTCCAGTCCGTTATATTTTCCATTCAATTCATCTGCTGTTTTATACAGGTCTTTCTTTGCCTGTCCAATGGAACCATCAAAATAAATGGGATGTGTCAGCTCCGGTCCTATGTAGGAATAAGCCACTGTTTTTGCACCATCTGCCAGCACGCCCGCAGCATTTAACGCTTCCATCCAAAGCTTCCAGTCCTCGCCGCCCATTACCTTTATGGTACCTGCAACTTCTTCCTCCGTTGCCGGCTCAATCGTCACCTCAGAGATTTCATTGGTCAAAAGGTCAATGGTCTGGTTCGTATACGGTTCTTTTGTTGTCTTTAAAACAGAACGGTAAGTTTCGCCATCCGGGGCTTTTCTTCTTGGTGCCGCCACGCTGTAAATCACCATGTCCACCTTTCCCCAGTCTTTTTTTATCAGGCCAATCACTTCTTCCTTTACTTCCGGCGCATTTGCATCTCCATTAACAGACTTCGCATACAGTCCATCTGCAGCGGCAAGCTCCTCAAATGCTGCAGTATTATACCAGCCTGCACTTGCGGTCCGCTTTTCCTTCCCCGGTTTATCAAAAATCACGCCAATGGTGTCTGCGCCACAGGAATATGCTGCTGCAATCCTACTGGCAAGCCCGTACCCCATGGAAGCCCCGATTACCAGAACCTTTTTGGCTCCCTCTGTCTTTGGCTGGCTTTTCACATAATCAATCTGCGCTTTCACAGCCGCTTTACACCCCTCTGGATGTGCTGTTGTACAAATAAACCCTTTCACTCTTGGTTCTACTACCATAAAAATCCTCCCATGCCGAGCACTCTGTGCGAGGTTGCCGAACAGAAATCTGCGAATGCAGTTTCTGTGATGGCATAAGAGCGATTTGGGCTCGGCACAAATCGCCAAAACAACCTCCGGTTGTTTGTAACCTCCGGTTGTTTGTGAAAAATAATTTGCTAAAATTGTCAGTCAAATCTAACAATTTCATGCTATTCAAAACTATTTTTCACACTACACTCCTCCTGTGTTATCAAAATTTACCAGACGGGAATTTTTCTGCCCGTCAAACATCCTTCAATGCAACTGTTTCCATATTAACACATTTCATGAATGATTACAAATCATTCATGACACAAATCCGACAATATATTTTATTACAATATAAAAAATTGTCGTTACAATTCACAACTGTCACGTCAGATGATGCAGAAATTGACCGAAACCAGTATATCGGTTTTAAATAACCTCGACTAAATGATGTCTGCCCAAAATCCATACATGCAGGATTTTAGGCAAACATCATAAATCGATCTAATTAAAAACCTCAATACTGGTAATAAATTGTTACAATTCAGATATTTGTAGAAAATACATATTTTTAGGAGGAACCCATATGGAGAAAACACGAAGAAAATCCATGCTGTCTGTTTTTTTGGCAGGCACCATGATTCTTTCCGGCCTGAATGGAAATACCGTTTCAGCAGCCAGCAAAATTTTGGAAACACCACAGGCACAGCAAGTGTCCATTTCAACGGAATACAAAGTTTCGAACGAAGAACAGGAAAAAGGGAATACGATTCTGGCTGCAGACACCACAAAAGCTCCGGAAAGCACTCCGATATCATCGCCTGCCTCAAAGACTCAGAAAGCTGACTCCTCACAGGCTCCTTCCACGCAGGAGCCCAAAAGCACAGCCACACCTGTTGTTACCCCGGCTCCATCTGCCTCTGCTGCTCCCGTTTCCACAAAAAATCCGTTCACCGGTTCCAAATATACCCACAGTGAAAGCCAGAACGGAAAAAATATCTTTCTTGGCATTGATGTTTCTTATCATCAGGGTACCATCGACTGGGCAAAGGTAAAAGCGGCAGGCGTTCAGTTTGTCATACTGCGGCTCGGCTATCGTGGATATGGCACCGGCACCTTGAACTTAGACAAAAAATTCCGTACATATGCACAGGGTGCCACAGATGCAGGACTTCCCATTGGTCTGTATTTTTATACAGAAGCCATTTCTGAAACCGAAGCAAGGGAAGAAGCCAATTTCTGCATTGAACAGGCAAAAGATTTTAAAATCACCATGCCTGTCGCCTATGATTTTGAGCCTGCAACAAATAAGAACGGACGGCTTTTGAAAGCGAATCTTTCCAAATCGAAGGCCACGAACCTGTGCAGGGCATTCTGCACAGCCATTAAAGAAGCCGGATATACTCCCATGATTTATTCAAATAAATCCGACCTGAACAACCGTATCGATGGTGCTTCTCTTGGAAAAGAATATAAGATATGGCTCGCCAATTACACCACAAAGACCACCTATGCCGGAGATTATGAATACTGGCAGTACAGCAGCTCCGGAAAGGTGAACGGCATCAGCGGGGAAGTAGACTGTAATTTTCTTTATACCATAAATACGATACCGGATGCCACGAACAATAAAAATATTGCAGATGCCCGGATTTCCTCCATTTCCAAAAAAATCTATAACGGAAAAGAGAAAACGCCAGCCATTACTGTTACATATAAAAACGAAACCCTGACCGAAGGAACTGATTATATTGTATCTTATGAAAATAATACACAAATTGGTTCTGCATCTGTAATCATTACGGGAATCAACGATTTTACCGGTACAAACACCCAGAATTTTAAGATTGTGCCAAAATATGTAGTAAATTTTGTCCAGACAGATACGACGGAGGCAAAAACAATACAGCTGAAATGGTCCAAGCGCGGAACTGCCACCGGTTATCTGCTTTACCGGAAAGCAACGCTGAATGGAACCACTTATAAAAAAATTGCTACGCTGGAATCAAATACGACCACGAATTTTACAGATGCAAAGCGTGCCGCGAACCGGACGTTTTACTATGCAATCAGGTCTTATACGGAAATTAACGGAACCAGATATTACAGCAAATACACATATCTGTCCGCTGCCACCAATCCTCCTGTGGCATCACAGAAGGTAAAAAAAGCCACAAAGCTTTATGAGTCAGAAGACTTGAAGGATGCGAACAATAAAATGCTGATAAAGATACCAAAAAAATCGTCCATTCTCCATCTTGGAAAAGTGTATCTGAACAGCACCGAATTTGTCTACCATGTGGCATATTGCATAAATGAAACCACCCACGAAGGGTATATTGCGGGCGATACACAGTTTACTTCGTAACTCTGATATGCGGGCGGCGCAGCCGAAGGCAGCTAATTTCTCTATGCGGGCGTGTGCATAAAAAGAAACTCCGGCGGGACACTGGCATGTCGCATCCTGCCGGAGTTTTTCAAATATATAACAGTTCAGCCTTCTATTTTTCCTTATAATCGAACCGGTAAATTGTCACAGAAAGCGGTGGCAGCTTCATTGCCAGAGCATAATCCTTTCCATCACATATTTCTTTCTTTGCTTTCGCTGTTTTCGGATTTTTCACTCCGGTTCCGCCATACTTTACATCATCTGAAGACAGAATCATGGTGTAATCACCTGCACACGGTACACCCGTCTTAAATTCCTCATAAAGCACCGGCGTAAAGTTGCAGATGAACAGAAGCTGGTCTTTTGAACCACTGCCCCTTCTGACAAAGCTTACTGTGCTCATTTCGTTATTATCCACGCTCATCCACTCAAATCCCATGACATCATAATCATTCAGATACATGGCATCATATTTCTGGTAGATCTTATTTAATTCTTTCACGAAGCTCTGCATCTTTTTATTGTATTCTTCACCTAAAAGATACCAGTCTAAGCTTCTTGCCTCGCTCCACTCGCGGTACTGCGCAAACTCCTGTCCCATGAACAAAAGCTTCTTTCCCGGATGGCCATACATAAAGCCATATGCTGTTCTTAAGTTTGCAAACTGGTCATGCTGTAAGCCCGGCATTTTCCCAATCATGGAGCCTTTTCCATGTACCACCTCATCATGAGATAATACCTGGATATAATTCTCGCTGTAAGCATATGACATACTGAAAGTCAGACGATTGTGGTTTCCGGAACGGAAATATGGATCCATGTGCATATACTCCAAAAAGTCATTCATCCAGCCCATGTTCCACTTGAACAGGAAGCCAAGCCCGCCAAACTCGACCGGTGCAGTTACGCCTGCCCATGCCGTAGATTCCTCGGCAATAATCATGGCACCCGGCACCTGCTTGTCAAATTCCTCGTTCATATGATGGAAAAATTCAATGGCATCATAATTTTCATTTCCACCGTCTTCATTTGGCAGCCACTCTCCATCATTCTTTCCATAATCCAGATAAAGCATGGAAGCCACCGCATCCACACGAAGTCCGTCCACATGGAATTTCTTGATCCAGAAAAGCGCATTTGCAAGAAGGAAGTTTTCCACCTCGCGCTTTGCATAATTGAAAATCAGGGTTCCCCAATGAGGATGCTCCCCGCGTCTCTTATCCGGATGCTCATACAAAGGCTGTCCGTCAAAATATCCCAGTCCGAACGCATCTCTTGGAAAATGCGCCGGTACCCAGTCAAGTATTACCCCAATTCCGTTTTTGTGCATATAATCCACGAAAAACATAAAATCTTTCGGCTCACCGTAACGCTTGGTCGGGGCATAATAACCTGTAACCTGATATCCCCACGAACCATCAAACGGATGCTCTGCAATGCCCATGATCTCAATATGGGTATATCCCATTTCGCGGACATAATCTGCAAGCATTGGTGCCAGCTCCCTGTAACTGAAGAATCCGTCATCACTGTCTTCCACTTTTTTCTTCCAGGACCCCAAATGTACCTCATAAATTGCCATTGGCCTTCTTCTTAATTCATTTCTGCTGAGCTTTTCCCTGTCTGCAATCCACTTTTTGTCTGTCCATGAGAATCCCTCTAAATCCACCACAACTGAGGCATTCTTTGGACGAAGCTCTGCAGAATTTGCATAAGGATCCGCTTTCATCAGGATATCTCCGGTCCGCGTCAAAATCTGATATTTGTATATGGCCCCTGGCTCCACGCCCGGTATGAACAGCTCATAAATACCTGAAACCTCTAACGTGCGCATTAAATGCAGCCTGCCATCCCACATATTAAAATTACCAACCACGCTGACCGATCTGGCATGCGGTGCCCATACTGCAAAATAAACGCCCTTGACCCCATCTACTGTCTTTGGGTGCGCACCTAACTTATCATAAATCTGGTAATGATTTCCCTCTGCAAACAAATACAGATCCTGCTCTCCAAGCTGCGGTGCAAATGCGTAAGGATCTGCCGTTACCACTACATCACCCTCACCATACTGTATATGCAGAAGATAGTCATTCGTGTATTTTTTCCCTTCCACATAAAGTCCAAAAAAACCTCTGCCCGGCTCAACTTCTTCAAGCACAACTTCATTTTTCCCTTTTTTGTCCGTTACTGTAATGCTTTTTGCTTCCGGACGGTAGACCGTAAATACCTGTCCTTTTCCAAATTCGTGTAAACCTAAGATGTTATGGGGTGCATTATGATATCCCGCTATCAGCTCATCATACTCCACCCAGTTAATCCACTGATCTAATTTTTCCTGCATATACTACCCCCGATACATATAATATTTATACTTACGAGCGTTACGACACCGGTTCGCAAGTATAGTGTGCCTTACGTTTTACATTCTGCATCATCAGATTTCATGCTCCGCTGACACAGGAAAATGTATACATTTCCAGCATCCACAATGATTGTTTATATCATACCACATTTATGACAAATCCGTCTACCTTTTTGTGCAAATTTACAAGGAAAATAAGAAAAGACAATAAAAAAAGCCGGCTGCATTTGGCAATATAAAACCATGCAGCCAGCTTTATGTGATTTTCTATATCATTATGATTACGGGTTCGGACTGATCGTCTTAGCCGCCTCCGCCGGCAGGATCTCCTGTCTGTGCCTAAATGTCCTGCCCGAACTATAACCTAAAAGCTGATTATACGTTACCAGGCAGAACTTTCCATCACGCCTTCTTGGTGTCGTATCCAGATGATACCAGCCACCTCTTACATATACCAGATTCCACCAATGATGATAGCCAGCACCAGCCGGATATCTTGTCACCTCCAGATTCGGGATTCCCGCTCTGGTCAGCAAAAGCCTTGCCATGCTGTAGAACGTAAAGCAATCTCCACGCTGGTAACGGATTCCTGACACTGCATTTGACCGCCAGTTGGAGTGGCTGCCCGAATCCGTATAAGAACAATGTCCCTTTACATAACTGTATATGGCGCGTGCTTTTTTTTCATCCGACCAGCTGCCATTTATGATGGAATGAAGCACCTGATCCGCAATGCTTTCTGCCGTCCCTTTTTGGTAGACCTGAACCTTCGCCCATGCCTCCGCCTTGTTTCCAGCCTTATCTACTGCTGTATAATATACCTTATAAATCCCCTCTTTGTCCCAGTTGATTTCATCTGTATTCACAGAAAAGCTTACTTTTCCGTCCCGGTCATCTTCTGCCTGTACATGGTCTTTAAAGTTATAGCTGTTCTTTTTATCCGCATAGCATACACGTATCGTCACATCAGAATAAATACTTGCTTCTCCAATCCAGCCACTGAACACAGGTGCTTTTTTATCCTCTGTTCCCCATGAAATGGTTTCCTTATTTTTCTTTGCATTATAAGTACAGAGTGCTTCACCTGCATAAAGCTTCACCTTGACTAACTTCATTTCGCTGACATCTCCGCTGAAATCCCCGGTACAGCTCACTCTTTCAGATGATTTCCCCGGCTTTATTTTTTTTGCAGTCAGAACGACTGTCTTCTTCTTTGGAACCCAGTCTGTTACTGTAATGACCTTTGTTTTTACAACAGGTTTTTCTGTCTCATTGGCCGTCCTTCTGCCGGAAAACATTTTCATGACAGATGGCGTTTCCTCCACTGACGGACCTTGCGTAACCAGTGGTGTCTCAGTAATTTTCGGTAATTCTGTGGCCTCCGGCGTTGCTGTGGCCTCCGGCGTTGCTGTGGCCTCCGGCGTTGCTGTGGCCTCCGGCGTTGCTGTGGCCTCCGGTGTTGCTGTGACCTCCGGGGTCGCTATGGCTTCCGGAACCCCTGTCTGCTCCGGTACCTTAGACGGCTTAGGGCTTTCTGTCACCTCCACCGTTTCCTTTCTTGTCACTTTTTTCAGAACCTGAACCTGATAATAAAATTGTATTTTTTTAATGGTTCCGGTTTTTGATTGATTTTTTATCACTGCAGAATACGTATAATTCTTTTTATCATCATCATTCTTTTTCATTTTTTCATTTTTCAGCAGTACCTCATTGTATGCTACCGTAAGCACCGGTTTTTTTCTTGTACCCGCCACGGAAACCGTATTTTTTGTATAAAATGGACACATTCCCACGAAAAGCGCAAGAACCAGACCATACACAATCCCCTTCTTTTTTATCTCTCTCATCACATGACCTCCCTCTCACATTATACTCAAACAGCTTTTTTTACACACAAAACCTCTCATTCATGAAAATGGATTGCCCCGGCATACCCGCCAGGACAACCCACTTCCTAAGAGCCTGTTATTTCACCTTATTCGCTGTATATCTGATGTTTGTAACCTTTCCATCTGTTACCTCAATCTGCAGCTTTGTGTTCCCTTTAATATATGTATAAATTCCAAAATTCGGTGTTGCTTTTCCATACTTCTTTGTAACCAGGGACTCAGCAGAACCAATCTTTACACCTTCGCTGGTAGAAACACTCTTGTTCCGGAAAGAAATCCCCTGTACGTACTCTGCTCCTTTTTCAGAATTTGTATATGTATATAAAATAAAATTTTTATACTGGTAAGTCCTGTCTTTTCCTTTATATGCACAGCTCTTTTTCACCTTGGTCTTTTCCGGTGCACCTGCTTTTGATATGAACTTCTTTGCGGCAGAATCCATGGTTACAGAAACCCCGCCATTTTTAAAGTAATACCCCTGAACCTTTGCTGATGAAACTGTACTGATTCCACCTGCTAAAATAAGTGCCATACATACTGCTAAAATCCTCTTTACTGCCGTCTTCATAAAAACCTTCCTTTCTTTCATGTAAATTTCCTGTTTCTTTTACCGCCTTCCAAAACGTCCAGCCAGTTCCCGGTATATCGTTTTTTGTAATCCGGACTTTATGAATCTCTGCAAAAAATCCATATATGCAGGAGTTTAGGAAGATATATAAATCCAGTTAATGAAAAATCTCAATACCGGATTTATGTCCGAATCTGCTTTAGATTCTTTAAAAACCACTGAAAATAATGAAATATTCCTCAATATGTCCTTATTTCCCCGTATTTTTTCAGCTCTTTTTCCTGCTCTTTTTTCATTGTTTCATAAAACTTCAGTTTCTTTTCATAGACCTTAGAAAGTGTTTTATCCCCTCTGTGATCCTTCATGCCGTATTTTTCTTTCAGCACCGTTCCCAGATACTCGGAAAGCTTATCCGCCCCGCTTAGATTCATATGGAGCCCGCCATCATATGTATCCGTTTCAAAGTCAATCCCTGTTTCTTCCAACAGCTCATAAAAGTTGATATACGGAAGCCCATACTTTTTGGCGTACTCTGTGACCTGTTCATTCTCCTCCTCATACCACTGTGGAGAAAGGCTCGGTGCCTTTATCAGAATCAGCTGAATTCCCTTTTCTTTGCAAAGCGTCCGCAACCTGTCCAGATATTCCATTGCATAAGCACTGAAGGTCCTGTCCTTCTTCTTTTTCTCCGCCACTTCGTTTCCGGGCTCTGAAATACCAGCCCCTTCTGTGTCAATGCCACCCCATGGATCATCAATTTCATCCTCGTCCGAAGTCTCCTGCGAACCTTCTTCCGTTTCTGAAGCATCATCAATGTCACCCCATGGGTCATCAATTTCATCCTCGTCCGAAACCTCCTGCGAACCTTCTTCCGTTTCTGAAGCATCATCAATCGCAGCCCAAGGGTCGTCGATCTCGTCCTCCTCTTCTGCTTTCTCCTTTTCCGAAGAAGTCCCCAGAAGCCATGCCCCGTCAGCCACATCTGACTTACTTAACGGCAGGACATCAATCCGCATATAATACCCGTTATGCGTAATGTGCCTGTTCTTAAAATAATAGGTCAAATCGCCCTTTTTCAGCTCCGTAATCCTGGAATGATACCGTAAAACCGGCAGGACATAATCCGCCATCTTCTCTCCCTTGCACATGGATGCCCAAATCGCATCAATCTTCGTCTGCGACCATCTCATCCCGTCAAGTGTCATGCGGTTATATTCCTCCCGCTGCGGAGAACCATGCGTCAGGGACTGCACGTTATAAATCACAGCCTTTGGCGTTTCATATTTCAACGCATCTTCCAGCATATAATATGACTGCCATACAAGCTGCTGCGCATTCCCCCGGATATAGCTCGTAATCCCAAAATTTTTCCAAAGGTACATGGGGTCAAAATTTTCATAGACCTCACAATCCCCCACCATCAGTACATCATGCTTTGTTGTTTCTTCATAATATTCTGATGTAAAGTTGCCCTCTAAAGGCATATCTTCCGTACCGTCATACTTTGGCATGACCAGCCTCTGTAAGCCTAAAAACAGTGCTGCCACAATGATAACAGATAATACGGCGGTACCGGCTTTTTTCCATTGTTTCATTGTATGTATCCTCTTTAAAACTGGTTATAAATAAACTGTTTCGCATCAAAGCCGACTCCATACTTTCCAAACAGAAGTACAATAAAGAATAAAAGAACAAAAATTCCAAACCGCACCACATAAGGCTTTTCTGAAATCTTTTCACGCACACTCCGGTCACGACCCAGCATACTTACAACAAACATAAAAACCGTACCGACAAACACAATCATATAATCAGATTTTGTCAAACCTAAGTCAATAAACTCCTGTACGGAAAATTGTGACCATTTAAATTTTGTAAACATGTGAAAAAACTGCCGGAAAGTCAGCCTGACTGCTGCGTAAGTATCAAACATCCTAAGACAGCACATCAGAAGAAAAGTTCTGATGACCTGAAATGCCCGGTAAAAGAACTTTCCCTGAAGCTTTGGAAACCTCTGGTGGAATTTCTGGTAAAGCGGCTCCAGCTCTCCGGTAATCATAATAATGATTCCGTTCATGATGCCCCAGACAATAAAATGCCATTCCGCACCATGCCAGACTCCTGTTGCGAACCACGTAAGGAATGTGGCTATATAAATGGCAATCCTTTTTGCGCCGCCCATGCCAAAATGCTTTTTGGTCCATTTGGTAATGGATTTCATGGATTTACTGATGCTGCATGGATAAAACACATAATCGCGGAACCACGTTCCCATGCTGATATGCCATCTGCGCCAGTATTCAATGATATTCTTTGAAAAATATGGTCGGATAAAGTTCTCCTCCAGATGGATTCCAAGCGTTTCCGCAATTCCAATGGTAATATCAATTCCACCCGTAAAATCCGCATAAAGCTGAACCGCATAGAAAACCATGCCGACAAAGACAAAACCACCGGTATAATAATCCGGGTCACGCATCAATGCCACCACAGCCACGCTCAACCTGTCTGCCACCACTAATTTCTTAAAATACCCCCAGAGAATCCGCTCTAATCCGAACCGGATTCCCTTCCATTCCGCTTTATGCTCTGCATACAGCGTCTTTGACAAATCTCCGTAACGGCTGATTGGTCCCTGAATCAACTGCGGGAAAAAAGAAACAAATAAGGTGAAACGAAAGAAATTCTTTTGTACCTCACATTTATTCCAGTAAACATCTAACAGGTAACTGACCGCCTGAAACGTATAAAATGAAATTCCTAACGGAACAATCAAATCAATTTCCTTTGGTGCTGTTTTTCCTGCTGCCACCAACAGACTGCCTACATTGTCAATGACAAAATTCGTATATTTTGTAACTGCCAAAACTCCCAGATTCAATAACAGGCAGATGAGCATATAGCACTTTTTTTTCTTTGCCATCCTGCCCTTTATCTTCTTTTTTTCTTCCCGGTCAGGCTTTTCAATTTCTCCGGCTTTGATTTTCCTTTCATACTCTTCCAGTGAATCATCCACTTTTCCCATCAGACACCCTGTCACATATACCGTAAAGGAAGTGACCAGAATGAAGATGGGATAATATCTGCCTGCAGAAAAATAAAACAGGAAATTCGCCACAAGCAGAAGCATCCACTGAAGCTTCTTCGGAATCAGATAATACAGGAGAAACAGCCCGAACAGAAATGCTATAAAACTGTATGAAACAAACACTGTGTGCCTCCAAAATTATGTATTTATATAAATTACATTCTTACTCATCCATCAGCCTTTCAATCATCTCTGAAAGGGCATCCACAGAATTAAAATTTTCTGCGACAAAGTCTTTTGCAGTAATCTCTATATCAAATGCATCTCCAAGCTCCGTTACCAGCGTGACCAGATCAAAAGAATCCAGAATCTTATCATCTACCATCTTTTCTTCTGCCTCAAAATCAATGTCCTCATGAAGCTCCTTTAAAATGTTTAACACTCCGTCCCTGATATCCTCTATATCCATGACGTTCTCCTTTCTTTTTTGCAGTAATTTTTTCATGATAAAAACAATATCTGTTTATTAAGCATATACTTGTTTTCGCTCGCTAGTATACCAAATTTTCTTTTGTTTTTCCACTAAAATTTTTATTTTTTTATTTTTCTTTCTTTTTTTTGTTCCAGATACATCTCTTTCATACGCAAACGGTCCATTTTCCCATTTGGGGTAAGCGGCAGCATCTCCACCTGCATGATGGCATTTGGCAGCATATACCTTGGCAGCCGCTCTTTTAACCGGATGGTCAATGTCTTTTTATCCAGATCCCCCACATAAAAAAGAACAATCTTTTTGCTTTCTTCTATAAAAATGCAGCAGCAGGTCTTAACTCCCTCCACACAGTCTGCATCTGCCTCAATTTCCCCAAGCTCGATCCTGTGCCCCATGTGCTTAATCTGATAATCCTTTCTGGAAGCAAAGACTAACTCTCCTGCTTCATTTTTATACCCTAAATCCCCGGTATGATAAATCCGGTCCGGAAAATATGGATTCAGTGGATTCTGCGTGAAAGCCTCTGCAGTTTTTTCCGGATTATGATAATAACCATGCGTCAGACAGGTGCCCCTGATGCAGATTTCACCCGTCTCGCCCTGCGGCACTTCATTCCCCTCTTTATCCAGAAGAAAAATCTGTGTATTCCGAAACGGCCTGCCCACCGGAATGACTTCCTTTTCTTCAAACAGATGCTCTGCATGATAATAACAGCTCATTCCTGTTGCCTCTGTCGGACCGTAAAGATTAAAGAACTCCGCCTCCGGAAGCGTCGTTTTCCAAAGATTGAACTGCTTAATTGGAAAGACCTCGCTGCCAAATGCTACGGTCTTTAAGTATTCCGGCTTTACCTCATCAAATGTGCCAAATGCCGATATCATTGTCAATGCCGAAACCACCCAGCAGATGGTATTTATCTTCTTTTCATTCAGATATTCCACCAGCCGTACCGGATTCATGAAGTATTCTTTTGGAATCAGATATGCCTTTGCCCCATATTTAATGGTCGGATAAATTTCCTTCATGCAGGCATCCAGGTAGAGCGGCGTCTGATTTCCGAACACATTGCTCTCATCAAAGCCAAGCGTTTCTGACAGGCTTTCAATGTAATCAATTACGCCCCGGTGATGGCCGACCACCCCTTTTGGCACACCGGTAGAGCCTGATGTGAAAAGCACATAGATTGGATCTAAGTCCGAGCTGTTTTCCCTGATTTCTTCCAGAGCCTTTTCGTTTATGCTTTCCTTTATCATTTCTTCGTAAGAAAGCATCTTGCCAGAAAAATTAAGCTCCTCTGCCTTCTCTTTCATGGCTGCGTCATAAATCATATACCTTGCCTGCGTATTTTCTAAAATCAGCTCCATGCGTCTTCTGGGCATTTCCGCATCAATCGGCACATAATGGGATCCTGCGTAAATGACGCCAAAAAATGCCGTAATGGTACAGGGTGATTTTTCCATGTAAATGACCACCGGCTCTCTTTTGGCCCCTTCCTTAAGCAGAGCGGAACCAATGGCTCTTGCCCGGTCCGAAACCTCCCCAAAGGTAAGCTCCACTTCATTGTCTGCAAACGCAGTTTTTTCTCTGGCTGTTAAAACCGTTTTTTCCAAGTATTCTAATACGTTAATCTGCATACTTCCTCCTTGCTGAAATTATCCTAATATTTTTCCTTTGTTCCATATATGCAACCAAAAGATATTTTCCAACCATACCTCCAAAAGGCAGGCACCGGATATCAGATGGGATTACAAAGCAACCCCTGCAGTTACTTTGCAAAGCTCGCTGTCTGGAATTTCTTTGTTTCGCTGTTCTGCCATGCATGGCAGGTCTTCCAGAATTTTGTTCCTTTTTTATACCACACCTGACTGGCATCTTTACGTTTGGTGGCAACCGCCACATCATACCAGTAATATGTTTTTCCAATCCTTGCAAGTGCCCAGTTGTGATAATCCCTGCTCTTATCCTTATTGACATAATCCCCGTCAATGCCATGCGCCTCCACGCCTGCTGCCCTGCAGAGCACAGTGAACATTGGGGTCAGGAAACTGCAGCTGCCCTTATGATACGCAAATGCAATCAGTCCGCGGTCCGAATTATTAAAACCAAAACCGGAGCAGAGTGCCTTTCCTGTATAAATCTGTTTCATCAGCTTCTTTTCATACGCTGCCGCTTTTTTCTGAAACACTTTTGTATCATATTTGTAATACTGTTTCATTTTCTTTAGCTTGCTTCCTTCCTTCACATCCTTGGTAAAGGTGCAGTTTTTCACAATCCAGTCATAAACCGCCTTGATTCTCTTTTCATCATTCATGCTGCTCTTAATAATCTTTTTTCCCGTCAAATATGCCATGTAATCCATGACCGCTTGTCCGGTATAAGTATTGATGCGTTTTTTCGCAATCGTTTTTGTCACCCTTCCGGAAGCAGAACCATACTTTAACGCCTCAAATGCCACCTTACATTTTCCCTTGACACAGGAATAATCATATGGGGAATAAATTTCATAGTCCCCGGCTTTCTCGTAATAATTCACGGAATTCTCCACTCCGTAATAACTGGCAGCACTGACACGATACATATCGTAATCATCATAATCATCATAGTCGTAATCATCATAGTCATAACCATCCTCATCCGAACCGTTATCCTGTCCATACACTCCTTCGGAAACAGTTGTGGTTTCATACGGCTTTTCATCCTCCACATATGCCGTTACACGATAAGAATAGCTTTGTCCATTTTTCACGCCCACCCTGTCATGAAACACCTGAAAATTCTCGTCCGTTACATTACAGATGAACTTATAGTCTCCCCCGGAAGCCTTCCGGTAAATATAATATCCGTCCGCACCGGCCACTTTTTTCCAGGTCACTGTATTTTCCAGAAAATACGGGCTTTTTACCTTTACCCCCTTTACCTGCCCCGGCACGATTCCAAATTTTTCAATATGATAGCCCGTATAATTCCCGATTCCCTGAATGATGATGCGGCCCACCCCGTAATTTTTATTCTTTTCATACGTTACAGTATAATCTGTCCCTTCCACTAAAGATACATTTTCCTGTGTAATTCCTGCTTCATCCTTCTTTGGACCAGTCACAGATACCTTTGGCTGAATTTTCGCACCCGTATAAGAATACACATTTTTGGCAATGGAACACTGGCATTTGGAAAAAGAAATGGCACCGTTCTCATCGTCATCATCATCCTGGTCGTCATTATCATCCGTCTGGTCATCATCCGGAGTCTCCGAATCCTCTCCATCCTCTTTTTCGTCCTCATCATACCAGTCTTCTGTCCATTCATCATCCCAGCTGCCGTCTGCATCCATGACAGAAACACTCCCGGTACCGGTTTTTGCATACGCTTCCTGTCCGCTTTCTAAAAGAAGCCCGGAAAGAAGAAACAGGCATCCCATATATCTCATTTGTTTTCTCATGTTCCTTTCCTCCATTCGTTTAAAATTAAAACATTTCCGTCAGAACTTCACACCGCGCTGTGCAATCTGCATCTCTTGCATCCTTAAAATACCGAGGTCAGCTTCTTTTTTGGTGATTTTGGAACCGCATCATAATTCCAGATATATTTATTCCCATGTGTCTTTGAATATGCCGTAAGCTGTTCGTCCGTCAGCATACAGAACCTGCCGCCTCCCGGTCTTGGTCCGCAGTCATAATGATACCAGCCTCCATTTACATATACCATATTCCACCAGTGACGACCGGCACCACGATACCGTTTTACCAGAATATTTGGAATTCCAGCCCTTGTCAACAGTGCCCTTGCCACAGCATAATAGGTAAAGCAGTCGCCTCTTCCATAGCGGATTCCTGTAATGGCACCGTTCTCCCAGTTTCCTTTTTTAGAATATCCCACATAGGAAATATGATGCCTGGTATAATTATAAATCGCCGTAGCCTTCTGATACACCGACCAGCCGGGCTTCGTAATCCTCGACAAAATCTCGGATGCATATCTGTCCACATCCCTTTTTATCCTTACTTCAATTTGAGACTTCGCTTTTGCGGTATTTCCTGCGCTGTCCTTCGCAATATATGTAATCTTATACTTTCCCGCTTTTTTGAAATTTACCTGATCCGTATTTACCTTCAGGTCCACCTCCGTATCCCTGTCATCCTCTGCCTTCACATATTTAAAATAATCATAATCCTTATCATCTGCATAAACTACCATATAAGTCATCCCCTGATTATAGCTGTTTTTTCCAATGAATCCGGAAATGACCGGTGCCTTTGTGTCCTTTGTCCCATAAAGAAGGCTGGTCTTTTGGGACGCATATTTATATGACGTAATCATTTTATCGGAATATACCAGTAATTTTTTTAGATTCATCTGCCCCTCGCCAATGTCAGAAGCATTCAGCTTTATCTTTTTTTGTACTGTTTTTTCCTCCCCGGCATCCAATGCGCCGAAATTCAATTTATAAGTCTTTCCTTTATAGGCTGCATACAATATGACTTTTTTTGCCTTGTATTCCCCCTGATTTTTCAATGTAATTCCTGCAGTCAGTACCACCTTCTGGTTTTTCTTTTCCCCTGCTGCCGGTTTCCCCGTTTCCACAGGTGCTGCCGTCTTTTCCGGTGCTGCCGTTTCTGCCGGTGTCCCTGTCTCTGCAGCCGCCATTGTCTCCTCTGGCGTTTCTGTCTTTTCTGCTATTGTCTTCTCCGGCAATGCTGTCTTTTCCGGTACTGCTGTCTTTTCCGGCTCCGGCGATACATGTGCCAGCATATCCGATGGTACCGGAGGCACCTCGATTACAGAAGACATCTTCTTTTTCTTCACCGCTCCATCTTTGGAAACAACCGAATTTTCCACCACAGCAATCTCTCCCGTGCAAACCTTTACTCCACGTTTCTTTTTCCCGTTCGCCACCACCGTCAGATGCTGTGTATAAACTTCTCCATCCTTCCGTATCTTTATGACCGTTTCACCAAGATTTTTTGCAGTAACCAATCCATCCTGATTTACATATGCAACTTCAGCATCCTGGACTGAATATTTTGTTCCTTTTATTTTTATCTGATAACTCGTACCTATTTTTGCTTTCTGTTCAGAATTTACAACTGTTTTTCCATTTACCGTTAAATCTCCGGAAAAAATGGCCAGCCCTGCTGCCATTCCACCCAAAACAAGCATTTTTATCCAACGTTTCCACATAGCTTCTCCTCCTTAATGTTCTGCTCCAAAAACATCTACGTAACCGTCCACCCCATACTCGGTCAAAGCGCAAACCCGATAATACTATTGACTGAACACATTAAATGTATCAAAAAGCAGTATAATTGTCAATAATCGAATAAGAGGGGGCTTGTCCCCCTCTTACTCTCCGCATGTTCCGACCATATTAAATATAACATTTTTTGCAAGTCTGCTTTTCCAGCCTGCACTGTCCTCAATCGACATATGGAGAAACATCATAGCATTTTGACGCTCACCATAAAGCCTCTAAAGCTTTATGACATGGATGCCACTAAATCCTCCACCGTCTTTGCCATTTCTTTTCCTTTCTTGTCTGCATCCTCCAGGGAATCTCCCACTACGCCGTAATAGAATTTGATCTTCGGCTCGGTTCCTGACGGTCTGACGCACATCCACACGCCGTCCGTCATATCAAAATAAAGCACATTTGACTTTGGAAGTCCGGTCGGCTTTACATCGCCTGTCTCTAAATCTGTAATCGTATCCTTTTCATAATCCCGGAAGGACGTTACCTTATATCCGCCAATCTCCTTTGGTGGATTCGTGCGGAGCTTGTCCATGATCTCCTGAATCTTTGCCAGCCCCTCAATTCCGGACATGGTGACAGACTGTACACCATCTTTATAATAACCGTAACGCTCATACATTTCAATCATTGCATCCCAGAGCGTCATGTTCTTTGTTTTATAATAAGCAGCAGCCTCGCAAAGTGCCATGGTTGCCACAATCGCATCCTTATCACGCGCATGTGTTCCAATCAGGCAGCCGTAGCTCTCCTCAAATCCAAAGAGATATGTTCCCTTTCCTGTATTTTCAAAGCCTAAGATCTGCTGTCCAATGAACTTAAATCCGGTAAGCACTTCAATCAGATCCACATTATAATACTTAGCGATTGCATCTGCTAAATTCGTGGTAACAATGGTCTTTATTAACTTGCCATCTTCCGGAAGTCCCTTCGTTTCTTTCCTCTGGGAAATCTCATAATCTGCCAAAAGGCATCCGGACATATTTCCCGTCAGTGTAATGTATTCGCCGCTCTTTGTATCTTTTACATAAACACCCAGACGGTCTGCATCCGGATCCGTTGCAAGAACCAGATCTGCATCTTTCTCCTTTGCAAGCTTTAATGCCAGCTCAAAAGCCTCAGCCGCCTCCGGGTTCGGATAGCTGACGGTCGGGAAATCCCCGTCCGGAAGCTCCTGCTCCGGTACAACAAATACATTATCAAAGCCAATTTCCTTTAATACCCTTCTGGCAGGAATGTTTCCTGTTCCATGAAGCGGCGTATAGACAACAGTAATATCCTTTCCCACTTCTTTAATGCTGTCCCAATGAATCACCTGCTGCTTTAATACTTCTATGTATTTATCATCAATAGCAGCACCGATCTGCTCATAAAGTCCTTTTTCGATTGCCTCGGACTTGTCCATGGTCTTTACCGTTGCATAATCTGTTACAGCCTTTACTTCGTCCATGATTCCCTTATCATGAGGCGGCGTAATCTGTGCACCATCTTCCCAATACACCTTATATCCGTTATACTCCGGCGGATTGTGGCTGGCTGTGATATTGATGCCCGCAATGCACTTCAACTCTCTTACTGCAAAGGAGAGCTCCGGAGTCGGTCTTAATGATTCAAACACATATGCCTTGATTCCATTTGCAGCCAGGCAAAGCGCAGACTCATCTGCAAACTCCGGTGACATATGCCTGGAATCAAATGCGATTGCTACACCCTGATCCTGTTTTCCTGCTTTTACAATGTAATTTGCCAGTCCCTGCGTTGCCTTACGCACCGTATAAATGTTCATGCGGTTCGTACCAGCCCCAATGATACCGCGAAGTCCTGCTGTACCAAACTCCAGATCCCTGTAAAAACGCTCCTTGATCTCATTATCATCCTGTGCAATCCCCTGCAGCTCCTTCTTTGTCTCCTCATCAAAGTAAGGATTTGACAGCCATGACTCATAAGTTTCTTTGTAATCCATAAATACTTTCCTCCTTCTTTTTTTTAATCTTCACAAAACCAATCACATTATTTTTTTACAAAAGCCCTTGATAAAGGAACTGTTCATAAAGAAAAACTAAGATATATTTTGTGACAATTCTTTACTTATGATGCAACAGCTCCCAGCCCGTTTCCCTCCGGAACAGACCGGATGCCAGCTTTAAAAAGCTTCTAATCCAGCGATAAATCTGCACTCTCCGGTGTCGGTGTCACACTATCCGCATTTCCCGGCGTATCAGATTCCTCCTCTAATTCTGCAAACGTCAGTTTCACATTTTTATTATCATCCAAAATATCAACCGAATAACTCTTTGATGCATATCCGGGCAGGCTCAGCGTAACCGTCTGCGAACCCAGCACCTTTGTAAAAGTACATGGAGACATTCCTTTATAGATATTGTCCAGGTAAACCTCCACGCCCATTGGCTCCGTCACCGTAATGGTATGCTTACTGTCCACCCTTCTTGTAATGGCATTATCATTGGAAGAATTATTTTTTGCCGGAGCCGGTGTCAGTGATGGAAGTGCAACCTCCGCATCTGCCTCCTCTAACTCAATGTGAATGGTCTTTGATGCCTGCTCCACATTCAGCACGCCAATATAATCCGCATATCCGGCCAGCGTGACCTTGACCTTATACTTTCCGTAACTTAATGTGACCGGCTTTGAATAATTGATGGAAGTGCCATTCAGGGTCAGATCCGCTCCCTCCGGCTTTATATCAAAAGTCACTTCTCCGATATCCTTCACTTCTCTCCTGTAATCGCTAAAATCCGCCACCGTTTCCTGACCATTCATGACCACGACGGTCTTTGTGGCAGACATGTTTTTTGTAACCAGTGTCAGGCGGTATGTTCCTTCCGGCACCGTCATCATCAGGTTTTCCGTAATCAGAACCATGGTCCCGTTATCAAGCTCCGCAAGTCCTCCCATAAAATCCTTGTAATTTGTGACCCGCACATATCCATGCCCTTTTGTGCGCACTACGGAATACACGCGTACTCCGATTCCCCGGATTGTCAGCATATCCTGACTGTCAAAATCCATGGGCTGAATCTGGTCTGTTCCATCAGAGAAAAATGTATGGGAATTATACTGATATTTTTCTCCCACAAACTCTAACATGCTCTGCTCTGTATCAAATGAAAATTTCTGCACTTCATGATAATACCACACATTTTCAGGCACTGCTGCTGATACAATTTTATCCTCCTCCGGCTCGTAAACCACCTCTAAAATCTCTCCGGGTTCAAGCTTTTCGCCCTCGCACTCCTGCCCATATTCATCCTGGAGCTTTGAAGTATCATCATAATAAAATGTATTTGCTGTTTCCGAATCAAGCTCCCTTAAAACAATCTGACCCGCTCCGTCATTCTCCGTTACCACACCTGTTGTTACATGGTCGGCAGCGGCAGGTCTTGCAGATGGAATTGGTCTTTTTCTCACCTTACTTACCGTACAGGAGGTAAGTAAGAACACACCAGCCAGCAGGCATATTAACAATATATTTTTCTCTGGTTTCTTCATTTTCATGCCTCATTCTGAATTTTACTTCATGCGCAGTTTCATTTCTCATTCTGAATTTTGCTTCATGCGCAGTTTCATGCCTCATTCTGAATTTTACTCCATGCGCAGTTTCATTTCTCATTCTAAATTTTCTTCATGTACAGCATTCAAACGTTTGCAGCTGCTAACCACTATCATAACATAATTTTCATGAAAATAAAACCCTTTTCATCTCCCCAAGGAATTTCTTTCTTTCCTGTTCCTGTGCTTCCAGTTTCTTTATTTTATCAAGATTTTTTGCTGAAACCCATGATTTTTTTCCATTGTAGTAAAAATTCATTTGTTTCCAGAATTTTTCAGGAAATAAAAGAAGCACATATAATAATTTGCCCTCTGCATCTTCTAATGACCGCTCCTTCTGGTATGTCTCCAATACCTTCATTCCCTTTTTCGTATTCCAGTTGTTTTTTTCCAGAATTTTTCTTAAGAAACCATAAAGGTCCATGACCTGAAGCCCATAGGCACACCGTTCAAAATTGGTAGTGATTACTTCTCCGTCCTTAAAAAGTACATTATGGTAATTATAGCTTCCATGAAAAATCCTTCCCTCATTCACAGAAGCCTCTGCCAATTTCTGACAGTCCATCCTTTCAATTTCCTCCTTTGCAGTCTCTGCCTGCTCATAAAACTCAGGAAATAAATGTAAAATGCAGATTTCCATCTCATTTTTCTTCTTTTTATGACGGATATAATTATAAATTCTGCGCATTTCCTTGCTGCGCCTGAAAAATATCTCCTCCGGATTCCTTTCCTCTACAGGAACCGGCTGCCTTTTGGAAACACACTCATCCACCGCAGCTGCCATCAATTCTGAAGTTTCCGAAAATCCCAGCTCCTCTCTTGAAATGACCAGAAGCTTATGCAGCCTTGCCAGATGCTCTGCCGCAGGATAGATTTCCTCCCCCTTTAAATCACATTCCCTTCCTGCATACCATCTTTTCATGTGCCACAAATTCCCCATATAATCCCTTGTCAGCCAGTCCCCGTTTTTATTCCTGATTCCTGCATCCACAGAAGGATATCCTCTTTTTACCAATACGCCTTTTACCGCCTCGTCAAACTCCACTCTTGCCGCATTTTCCCTGTAGCCCGTCAGAGTGCAGCTTCCCTCGTTCGTTTCCAAAAGAAGCCCTCCCCGAATTCTGCGTTTTCCATTCAAATGAAGTCCGTACTGTCCAATCACCTCATCAAGCTTTTCATCCATGACTTGCCTCCCATTATACAGGTTTCGTAACAATCTCCCTTAATCTTATGCAGACAAAATGTGAAAAATACATAAAATTTCTTCACATGCTTTCCATCCACGTTTTCATCCGGTCTTCAATCACAGAAAACGGTGCCGGTCCAATGGACAGGAAAAAGTCATAAAACGCCTTCTGTTTGAATTTTTTCCCTAACTCTTTTTTTGCCCGTTCCTCCAGTCCCTGAATTTCCAGATACCCTATTGTATATTGCAGATAATCTGCCGGAGCCGCAACAATGGAATCAAAAATTGTTTTTGCACTTTTCTTTCCAAAACCATAATCTGCCAGGAATTTCTGTGTTTCCTTATAAGTCCACCCCTCATGATGAATCCCGATGTCTGTTTTTGCATAAACACAAAGCGTCAGAAGTGTATTCAGTTTCAACAGCTTTGCCACATCTTTTTTTAATCCGGCATGGTCATAACTGTATATTTCTGAATAAACGCCCCAGCCCTCTGTATATCCTCCCACATGAATCACACAGCGGAGCGGATTGGGAGACTTAGAACGGAAATAACAGTGCTGGTATAAATGTCCGGGATACCCCTCATGCGCCAGTGTTGTAAATGCCTTTGACAGATCATACCTTTCACTTTCATTGATATAAATTACATTATTTGTATAGTCATCAACGGCAGGAGTCAGATAAAATGCCGGGCTCATACTATCCTCCAAAGAAGCATCCACCTTTTTGATTTCGTAGGAAATTTCCCCGGCTGAACCGGACCTTCCGTCTTTTCCAGTCTCTTTTGAAGGCCCGGCTTCCTCTGTTATCTGCGGAAAATCCTTCTCTGTACATTTTTTCAGATGCTTTAAGGCTTTCTTTGGAGTATTGTACTTATACTGTACAGATTGCGCTTCGTAATATGCAGATGGCTCCTTTGTCATCAGCCCGGACATTTCTTTTTTATATTCTGACATTTTTTCATCCAAAAGCAGAATCATCTGTTTTATGCTCCGCTCAGATCCTGTTTTTGTCTGCGCCAGATATTCATAATATTTTTTTCCTTTTTCAAAATGGCAGAGTCCTCCGCCGTTCTTCCCACTTCCCTTTAATTCCTTCAAACCACGCACCAGGTTCTGGTATGCAGGAATTACATATTCTAATACTGCTTTCCTGTTTTTTTTCATATACTCCTTTTTTT
This sequence comes from uncultured Lachnospiraceae bacterium, assembly GCA_902795775.1. GTDB lineage: Bacteria > Bacillota > Clostridia > Lachnospirales > Lachnospiraceae > Butyribacter. The sequence continues at coordinate 29,269 of CADBMP010000110.1, forward strand.
CTTTTTCAGACA
>CADBMP010000111.1 GCA_902795775.1 uncultured Lachnospiraceae bacterium
CGGCAGAAACTATATCAACAACCCTCCGCCCACCATGTTTCATTTATGGTGGTGCCAAAAGCGAGGCATGGGGGTTTAGTTTCAAAAAAATTTCATAAAGAAGCCGACAATCATTAATTGCCCGATGCCTCTCAAAAAACTCTACTTCCAAATGTCTTGCTACCGTCTCCAGCTTATAATCTGCTATCCCCTTCACCCTTTTTCTAATATACCCTAACCCATCCACAACATAATTTTCCAGCATCGCAAGCTGATTTTTTCTACATATTTCCTCAAGAAACGCACAGTCAAATGATGCATTATAAATAACCACATTCATATCTGATACGAAATTTAAAAGCTCACTAATTGCTTTTTGTACTTCTACCCCTTTTTCTTCAAGCAATCCATCAGTAATCCCTGTAAGCTCTATTATTTCTTTTGGCAATTTCTCATCAATCTTTATAAAAGTTTGAAATTCCCCGTCTCTCTTTCCATGTATTATCCTCAATGCACCTATTTCAATAATACTGTCCTTGTCCGGCTGTAATCCTGTTGTTTCTAAATCCAAAATGACATAATCCGAAGTACAAAACTGATTTTTTTCTCTTCGTCTCTTTCCTTTTTGATACTTGGCAGCATTACTATAACCAGTCTGCACATCGTTCCCCTGCTTTAAAGTTTTCTTTACATCAGGATGTTTAATTAACCACAAACCATCATAATCTACTGGTTTCCAATTTGTATTATGAACCCGAAATTCCATATGTTGTTCATTATTAGTACTATATACCAAAGTTGCCTGTCCTTCAGCAATATTTTCACACACTCGTTTCCATAATGCTTCCCGTACTCTTGCATTGACCTGTCCCACATACACTCCTGTATTGATTTCCATAAGCCATTTTGACAAATCACCCCGAACCTTTGGCGGACAATTTGTCATGGAAATAACAATCACCCTTTTTCCTCCTGTTCCTTATACGAAATTCCATTGGATACTACACCTTTGAGATTATCCCACAAATATAGTGCTTTTTCATTTTCCATATCTTCATCCTGAAGCAAATACTTAATATCATGTACCATCTGCTCTAAAAGGTGTCTTTTTACAATTTCATCTCGCACACGCCTTCGAACCACCGCAGGCAAATCTGGTGGATTTTTTACCCCCAGCTCAAATGCAACCGGAATGGTAATATCTGCCTTGTAAAGATCTGCAATATCATATGCAAATGAATATTCATGTCCCACATGAATAAAACCTAATGCCGGTGTACACCCTAAAGCTGAAATCACAGCAGATGCCAATCCATACAAACAAACATTACCCGCAGATAATGCCTGATTTACCGGATCACCTGAAGAAAAATCCTCTACATCATAAGAACGTCCCTTCCAATCTACTCCCCATTTTTCAGCTTCATTCCTATATGTTTTTCGCATCCGGCTCCCCTCTCTGCCACGAAGCTGTTGAAGTGTTAAATTTGCTGCCATCTCATCTGGAAACCGCATTTCATACATTTTCCGAACTACTGAAAGATGCAAACGGGTATTAGATACCAATTTGGCCTGCTTTTCCATTAACCGACTGTGAGAATTTAATGCCCTTCCATGTGCATAATACCGAACCCCATGCTCTCCTACCCATACCACTGTCACCCCAGTATCCCCCAGCAACTCCATCGCCCTATGCGTAATTTCCGTTCCAGGCCCCAACAAAAGCACTGTAATCGACGCTGCAGGAATATAAACCGTTCCCTCAATATCCCGTACTGTCACTGCACCATCCTCACGATTAATTTTACAATGCTCCAAATATACAAATGTCATTCTGTCACTAATGGTCGGTAATTCTGTCAAAGTTGGCTTTATGATTCCACCAATTTCTTCTGCCATAGTTATCTCCCTGAAATAATGGTCAACATCCCCATACCATATGCCTTTTCTCTGCCAATCCCTTTTACTAAAGTCTCCCTAAAAAGTGATGCATCAATTACTGTTAATCTTCCCTCATATGTTACCGCAAGTAACCGAACACGATAATTTTTTTGTCCTTTTCCTTTATAGAAACTATACCATTTCTTTTCTGTCACAAAAAAATCTTCCTCTTTCAATAAAAAACCATGTTGATTTGCTCTGTCCATTAACCATTTTTTTTGAAATTCTTCTGTAATATGTGCCATGACTTTCCCTCTGCTTTTTTCCCCACGTGCCATCTTCTTGGCTATCGTAGGATTTGCACACAAACGAAAATGCCATTCTGATTGCTCTGTCACACGTTTTAATAAAACATCATAACACTTTTCTTCTACAGTTTCCCCTAAAACTCCAAACTGCTTTGCAACTGATTCCCAATTTTCTTCTCTTTCACTCAAAATCATCAAATATTTTTTTCCTCTTAAAGAATCAATCCGCCACAGTTTTCGATTTCGCCCATCTGATGCAGCATATTCTATGGCACCATGAAAATGGCTCGGAGAAGCAAGTGCCCGCATTGTATCCTGCCTTGATACATCTAATTCAATCCTTGATAAAAACATAGTCACCTCAATTCCTGCATCGGATCATGTTCCTCATAAGATAATAAAATTTGTTTTTCAGAAGCAAGCCGATAACCATATTGTCTGTGCAAAGGAGAAAAGGACAATGGAACATCTTGGATTCTGGACGCTTTATCCTCTTTCTGCCCGTCATCATAAATAATTCTACAAATATCATGTTTCTTTTTATGCCATTCCGGCGCAAGCGATTCATATTCTTCTAAAGCATTTAATAAATCTTTATTTTCTATCCCTAAAACCAATGGAAAGGTAGGGGGACAGGAACGCCTTCCTAAAAACAATGGAAACTTAGGATGTTTCAATGCATATTCTATTTTATATAAAACCTGCATATCATTACATTCCAATCCAACCAGAAAAATTGCGTCAGATAAATAATATCGCTGGGTCACATACGAGTTTTTTTCACCATGTACCATTTGAAAATCCTTGATTATCTCCCCTTCCTTATCAACACGAACACCAAATTTTAATTGGATTAAATCTTCTTCTGATTCCGTCCTGCTTCGCCCAAATGCTGCCGCTATCATCCCTATAATTCCACTTTTCGTAGGTTCCTTCATGGTTTCCCTAATTTCAAATTTTGAAGAAATTCCCCATGATTGCAAAGGTGCTGCTATTCTAAGAAGTAATGTAGCCATTTTTCCCTCCATTATTCCAAACCATTTTTTACAACACTTTCCACTGCATTCAACATCTCTGACAAAGAATATCTACTTGTCTCCTCCCACAAATCCGATCCGACAACAAACTCCTGTTCCGGACCTATATCGTAGTCTTTATATAATCTTTCAGAATACTCTTTTAACGCATGCTTTGAAGCATCCACATATCCATTTTCCCTGCTGACAACTGCCCTTTCAAATGCTCCTGAAAGATTAACCGGCTGATCTCTCCTTACAGTAACATAAACCATATCCGGCATTGTACGGTTCGCAAATGTATTTTGTTTTCCTGTCGGCATTGTCCGAATAAATGCATCAATAAATTTTTTCACAGTATTTGGAGTATTTTCACCCAAGGACTTATACAATTCCTGTACATTAACAGTAGCATACCTGTATAACGTAGCTGAATTATATTCTACAGTTCCTAAATGACCTGCCCCTGCATTATCCTCTGCTGAACAATCATCTACCGCAGTAAAATAATCATATTCATTTTGCACAGCATGTGTGGAGATTGCATGTGCTACCTGTGCTGCTGCATCATAATTTAATGATGGATCACTAGCCACCATACGTCCAAATAATGCCATATCTACGGAAGGATAGTCTTTAAGTGCAAGCTTATACAGCTTTTTGTCACTCTCACCTTTTACTATCAATTCTGCTAATTTTCCTGCCTGTGCATTACTAAAGAAAAAAAGTGCATCTACTTCTCCATCTTTTTTTGTGCTTAATTTAATTCCCGCATTTTCAAGTGCTTCTTTCGCTTTTTTTTGCACTTCACCTTCATCTGCACCCGGTATTATCTTTTTCAAAGCAATAGCTAATGTATCCATTACATGCTTTGTCCGATATCCTAAAAATTCTTCTGCAAACTGCGTTCTAAATTCTTCCCTGATCACACTTTTCCATGCCTGCGAAGAAACCCTTGCTCTCCTTGTTCCACCATATAAAGCAGTTTTCGGACTTCCTGTATCGTCCCTGTTCACACAGCTTGGTGGTACCGTCTGTAATACATGAATATCAACATAAAAATTCATTTTTCTTCTCCCTCCTCTTTGTGAAAAATCCTATAAAAATCCTGTCCCCATCTCAGTTGAACCTGTTTCTTCCTATCCAAAATCTGAAAAGATACCAAATCATCCGCTAATTTACCATAATCTAAGGGAATTTCTTTTGAACGAAGTAATTGTATCAAACCTCTCAAATGATAAGATGCCTCCGTCATATCCGTAGCCGTAACCAATGGATTGAATCGTCTAAGCACACGGTCTTCATCTCCTTCCAGCGTATTATCTACCAACCTTCTTATTGCTTTTCCCAAAGTTTCCCCCTCTAAATACATTGGACGTTCATTTCCCTGCTGGTGCAAGGCAAACATTGTTAAAGAAATATAAACTGCCCATTCTTCCCTGCTTGGAATACCGTCCAATCTCATCCACTTTTCCGGTATTCTTTCCAAAAATATTCCCCACAGCTCCGGTATCTCCCCTGGGATTTTTCCCACCCCACGACGTAAATTCGCTAAAGCCGCTTTTCCACCTCCTGTATTTTTTTCTCTTAAAAGATTTTGTATCCTGTCTCTCACAAACTCTGCCACATAATAACGTTCTCCCATGCTCCTAATCACCGCCTTTCATTGTAGGGTAAATTTTATTTATGGCTATTTGAAATTCATTTAATGCTCTCGGAACAGAATAATGTTTTTTCATCTCTTTCCCTTTGTTGTTTATTATAACCGTTTTTCCTACATATGCAGTTTCTCCTGCTTCGCTGACCAACTCTTCCATATAAGCATACGCTAATTTTTTCGCCTTATTTGACCACTCTGTTTTTTTCTGCTCCTCATGCTCAAAATCCTCCGTATCAATCGAACGAAGCCATGCCCGAAACGGTACATCCACCCGGTTATATAACTGTTCCTTTGCATTTGCAACAACAGCAGATGTTTTTTCTTTATCTCCATCATCCCCGCCAGATGCCAGAAAAATCTTTCGTGCAAAATTGCCAATCTCTTTTGCCAATTTATCACAATTTTCAATTTGATCCTTAATATAAACTTGCCATTTTCGTCCAACACTTAATAAAATGCTTCTTTGCATAGATAATACATCTGAAAATAAATGATTTACAAAAAAATCCTTATCACCATATTGTACTGATGAAATTTGCGTATCCAATAACACATGACCTGATATATATTCTTTTTCCATTAACACTTTATTCCACAAAATCACCCCAGGTTCCCGACAAGCTTCTCCTAAATATATATTTGAAAATTCTCTCCACATCTGTTTTGATTTATCATGCCTTTTTGGAACATCTACCTCCATCATTTTATTTTTATCTCTTCGCCATAGTGTCATAGGTTCAATTATTGCGCCTTCTTTTTCAAAAAAATCACCTCCCAAAAGTACAAAACCTGTTACTTTATCTTCTTTTTTCTGCAATAATAACCTTCTTGACTGCAACGTATATAATTCGGCTAAATTATCCGGGACGTTTATTTTTTTTCGTTCCTGCACCGGAAAAACCTTTTTCTCCCAAATCGGGCTTTCTTCTTTTGGCACTTCATCATCCCTATAAACCTGAACCAAAATAAAATTATACATTATTGTCTCAAATAAATTATTTCCTTTTATAAAAATCAATCCTATTTTTCCCAGCCATCCAACACCGGGCGATTCCATTTTTATACCATCACTTTCTGCTCTTTCTTTACCTTCTTTTGAAGGTTTTGCAGACGTATCATCAAAAGCATTTACATATAACAGCCACCTTGCTGCCTGTGCATAGCTTAATTTTTCTTTTTCACCACCTGCATATGAGGAAAACAAACGGATCTTATTCCCACTTTCTGATAATTCACCATTCAATTTAGGTGCACTGTATTTGGTCCCATAATCTAACCCTGCCACCTGATAGAAGGGGCGTTCCGGATGAAACAGCCAAAACCGCTCCTTCCATTCTTCCAAATAATCTTGAATTGATTTTTCAGGAAATTTTTTTCTGTCCCACAATTCTTTCCATCTTTCATAAGCTTCATCTTCATCCTCCAAAGGTGAGTCATTTCCCTCTAAATCCACTCTTGAAAAAACAGTATGTAACACAGCCAAAATCAATCTTAATACGGCCACATCCTGTGTTGGCAATTCCCCACTCAAGTCTATATACTCATGTGCATTTAGTATTACTTCCATTAAAGAGACTTCTTTTATCTGACAGTTCTTATCAAGCACACGAATCCAGGGTTCTTCTACCAGATTAAATTTCTTTTCCTCCATAGATGCTACTTCCTCCCTCCTGCCCATCATTCCAGCTTCTCATAAGACAATCCTATTTTTTTATTATACCTTAACTGATATCCATTGACAATACTTTCTAAATCTTTGTTAAAAAATAAAACCAGTTCTCCTTTCAGCCAGACTGACTGCTGCCATGAAGCTATATACTCTAAACTTTGATTTTCTATTTCTTTAATTGTATCTTCTATATTATGCATTTGACACAATACACTTGGAAGTCTGAGCTTTTGCTCTGCAATTTTTTTACATATTTCAACATCCAAAATATCTGTATCCAAAATCTCCATTCCATGATTTTGCCATGGAAGGAAAAAAATCTTATCATCACTATCCTTCACTAACACCAATACTTCCACAGATGAAATCCCATCCCTCACCGATGCCTCAGCATATACATCTGCAATCCCGGCATCTAATAATCCATGTATATTATCTTTGGAATTTGCTTTTTTTAACAAAAATGCTTTTGCTTTTTCTTCTTTCTTTTTTCGTTCCATACAATACTCTTCATAAAATGACATTTCTTCCGGCATGGGATTACAAGCTCCATAAACCTTCTGAACTAATACCGATATGTCATCCGGTATTTGCACCAGTTTTGGCAAAACACTTTTCGTTCTTGTTAATAGCCAATTTCCGTATATCTTTTTTGCTCCATCCTCAAATTCTGATGTATCTGCCCCTAAGATAATACATTTTGCACTTTTGACACATTCCGGCCGTATGGAATCATGTTCTTTATGACGATGCAGCCGCCCTATTCTTTGCAGCAAAAGATCTATAGGACATAAATCTGTCACCAGCAAATCAAAATCCAAATCCAGACTCTGCTCCAAAACCTGACTTCCTACCACCACCGTTCCTTGTCGTTCCTTTTTTGTAGAAGACTTCCCAACCATTTTTAATATTTTTTCTTCCTGCGACATCCGGTCTGGAAAAATATATTGTGCATGATACAAAATTACATTTTCTGGATATTTTACCTGAATCATCTCTGCAATCCTTTGTACGCGCTTCACTGTATTTAAAATGATTCCCACGCATCCGCCTGCTTCGATAACCTGTTCCAGCTCTAAAAATGCCTGTTCCTCAGCTAGTATTTCTATCTGAACCTGCTTATGTACACCTTCATAGGACAAACTTTTCTGCATAATATCTTCGCCATCTGTCCACGTAATAAGAGGATATTCATTCTTTTTTTCCGATTCGACTGATACTTTTTTTACATTTAAATAAGATTTAATTAAATTATTTCTCCGTTCTGCAGGCAACGTAGCAGAAAGCATAATTACCGGTACCCGATATATGCCAAGCCATGACAACGCCCTTTCTAAATAACAATTCATATAGGCATCATAAGCATGTACCTCATCTATCACTACTACCTTTTGTGAAAGACCTAAATGTAATAACATTACATGCTTTCGTTTTAATGCTGCCATTAAAAACTGATCTACTGTTCCCACCACAAAATCAGCCAGACAAGACTGCTTTTTTCCACAGAACCAACTATGAACAACCACACCACCATCTACATCATCATAACAATCAGGAATTCCTCTTTCAATATCCATAAAATTTTTATTTAACATTGAAGCTCCATGTACTAATTGAATCGACTGAAACACATCTTCTGACTGACTTTTTGCCCATTCTAATACTCTTGAAAATATTCCATTTGCTGTCGCCTGCGTAGGCAGCCCAAAAAACAAGCCCGTCCGGTCAAATTTTGCTGCCAAAATTTCTGATGCTGATAAGGCGATTTCTGTTTTTCCACAACCCATGGGAGCCTCCACAATATAGATTCCGGGAGAAGACACTTCCGAAATCGATTTTAAAACATCTATTTGGATTTTTCTAGGCAGAAATCCAAAACACTGACGAAAGAATTTTTCACTAAATACCTGATTTACCGGATGCCATACATCCGTAAGTTGAAATGCTTCCCAGCCATTTTCAACTCTTTCCTCCAAATCATTTTCAAACTCCCATTCATCACAAGATAATAATGGAAACCAATTTGTATTACTCGCAATCCAATCTGCCATAATCAAAAGTCCAGTAAGAAGCATTTGTGCCTGCCTATGCAATTTTGGCAATACTTCAACTCTTTCCAATCCAGACTCTTGTTTTGCAAACTCTAAATAATTTTTCCAAACCTCTTTCCACAATGGTTCTTCTTTTTTGGAAATAAAATAATTTTTCCAATATGCCGGATAATCCTCCAACAAAAAAGACTGGTCATCCAACTCTTTTTTATTCACAGGGACTCCATGGTGTGCTCCCACTACTAGTGCTATTTCCTGTGGACAATTAAAAAAAAGTAAAATATTTTCACCTGCCAAAGCATGTGGTGTGTTTTTATATTCAGAAAATTTAGAAATATCAGGAATTTCCATATCATATTTTCTTAATCTCTGCCCACAATAAGAAACTGCTTTAATTATTTTGCTCTGAAAAACAGCCGTTGCTTTTCCGATATCATGAGAATATGCCAAAAAAAGTGCAGCTTTTTTTAATTCATTTTTTGACAAACCACACATTTCATGAAAAGAATCTGATACATACTCATATAATAATTTTTTCATTACTCCTGCTACATCTGTCAAATGTATATATAATGGGAGCCAATTTACACCTGTTTTGTCAGCTTTTGCCACTAATAATTTTTCTTTTGTACCTAATGTAATATTAACCATATATTTTTCCTCTACCTTTATCATTAACTCTAATCTTACACACAATCAGTTAAGTTTGCTTTTTTCCTATCCATTCTTATACCACACTCCTGTCATTACTGGTTGTGACAGGAGCAGCTAATAAATAGTTTGAAAATCCACTTTCATCCTTCCTTTTCCACCTTCTCTATCCTGCAGCTGTGCTCCTTCTTCCCCCGGTCATAGCTGATGCCCACAAGGAGCACCTCCCCC
>CADBMP010000112.1 GCA_902795775.1 uncultured Lachnospiraceae bacterium
AGCCCGTCCACTACCTCATCCGGCAGAAAGGTCGCAATCAATTCTGTACGGATATCCAGGGATTTATGCCCCTCCAGATTGGAAATCGGATAATCATTCTGATAATACTGTTTGACAGAATATCCCACACAATAGAACCTTACATCATCCGAATGAAGCTCTTTTCTAAGGATTTCATAAGCATTTTCCACGCCCAGCATATCTAACGAATAAATATGGTCGCCTGTCACCACCGTCTCTGAGCTAAAGTGCATATCTGCAGATGCCTCCACAGTTTTTAACACACGACCTGCGGCAGCAATACATACATCATGGTATTTTCTGCCAGTCAGCTCCTCCAAATCCTTTTCAATCTTCCGGATGGATTCTGCCACCTGCCCGATATCGTGAATCTGTCCGTCTAACATGGCCCTGGTTTCATGCTCTCTGGAAACCTGCGCCACCACGATAAACTTTCCGGCATTATTTTTATAACCCACCGTTCCAACGATATTTCTTGTACCAATATCCAGACCAAATACCAGATTCTCCGGAACATTGGTCATATCTATTTTTTCCACCTTTTTTTCTTCTACAGAATCCATCGATTTTCTAACCCTCCTTAGCAGCACTAAGCCTATATCAAGACCTGCAAATATCCTGCACTATGCAATGCCCATATTTTTTCAAAACATTTGTTATATAAAGTACCATTTATACAAACACAGTCAATTTTATCACAAATCACCCTGTATTAACAATTACCAATATTTTTTATAAGCTTTTCTGTTTCCTGTTCTGTATAACCGTATCCAGAAACTACTGTTTCCACCGCATCAACAATAGAACCATGCATTTTTTTACATATATTCACTATGGAAGCAATTCCCTTATCACGCTCCTGTTGTTTGACCTATTGTGTGACCTGCTTTTTAGCTTCTTCAATATTCACATTCATAATGTCCTCATATGTGATTTCCTGTAACATTGCACCCATTATCTCCTCACTCCTTTCCAGTATATCGGTTTTTAATAACCTCGACTAAATGATATCTGGCATAATACAACAACAGGCGTAATATCCTGTTATTTTCATATTCTGTACACAATCATCCAAATTTACAAATACATCCTGTTCATTAGGCAGTGATTCTTTTCCATCGTTCATTCCGATACCTCCCCTGACATTTATTTTATCATTGATTTTTGTTACGGTCAATGACATCAAAGCAAAATCAAGTTAAAATCGAAAAGGAGGCAGATGCCTGCCTCCAGCTAAGAAAAATTTTTCACCCATGCTCCCACGTCAAAGCACCGGATATTTGTCCACATTCTTGAAATCCTCATGTTCGCCTCTTTTGAATAACATTTCATGACGGCGCACCGCCCGATAACATCTTCCGGCGGATACTGTGCCAAAAGCTGTCTGTCAAGCTGCTCCTTTTCTACGGTCAGGCAATGCTCCTTTTTTTCAGGAACCTGCCCTTTTTCTCCTGATGTTCCTTCGTCATCTGACGGAATACCGGAAAAGAAATAATCAAGCGGATACTCTACCGTATCCTCCCCGTCTTCTGCACCATAACAATAATCCAGATACTCAAATACCGTATCATCCTCCCCACCGGAAATGGCCGAAGTATACCCAATATAATACATATTCCGTACCACATTATCCGGTCTGGAAATAAAATTCACAAAAGCCTCTGCCGCTTTCTTTTTTCTGGAATCCTCTGCAATTCCCTTTTTCAACATGCACCAGCCATCGAACCAGAGATTGGAACACTCCTCTGGCACAGCATATGAAAGCTTCACTCCATCTTCATCTGCCTGGTCCATGGTATAAACAGCATCTCCCGACCACTGCATATTGGCGACCACCTTCCCGGTAATCATATCTGCCTTGCCACTGTCCGTTTCCAGGGAATACGCATTTTCCCTCATTCTCGATAAAATTTCCTCGGCTTTATCCACTGTCTTCTGGCTGGTATCATTCATTACCTTTGCCAGCTTTCCGGCATAGTCCGGCGCACTTAAAAATTCCTCCGACTGGAGCTTTTTTTCATTCAAAATCCCCAATGCAATGAAATAAGAATCCCGCAC
>CADBMP010000113.1 GCA_902795775.1 uncultured Lachnospiraceae bacterium
AGCCTGCTCTGTATATTTCTTATCAATCAGGACAGATACGCGGATTTCGGAGGTAGAAATCTGACGGATATTGATACCTGCATCATAAAGTGCCTCGAACATCTTTGCCGCTACTCCTGCATGTGTCATCATGCCGGCTCCCACAATGGAAACCTTCACCACATCTTTATTGACCTTGATGCTGTCGCACTTTAAGCTGCTGTCTCCATGACGCTCTAACGTTTCCATGGCAGTATCTGCCATATCCTCCGTTACGGTAAAGCTGATATCCTGCTTGTTTCCATGCTCCACAGACTGTAAAATCATATCCACATTGACGTTGTGATTTGCTAAATGATGGAAGAGCTTAAATGCCACGCCCGGCTTATTCTCCAAGCCCTCCACTGCAATGTGTACCACATTTTTATCCGTTGCGACACCACTGACTAACATCTTCTCCATCTTATTGTCCTCCTTCACTACTGTTCCTTCATGAGTATTTAAGCTTGAACGCACCACTAACTGCACTCCATACTTTTTCGCCATTTCCACAGAACGGTTGTGCAGCACTCCCGCACCAAGTGAAGCAAGCTCTAACATTTCATCATACGTGATTTCTTTCAGCTTGCGTGCATTTGGCACAATCCGTGGGTCAGAAGTATATACACCGTCCACATCCGTATAGATTTCACATGCATCTGCATTTAATGCTGCTGCAAGGGCCACCGCCGTTGTATCGGAACCACCCCTGCCAAGTGTTGTATAATCATTATATCTGTTGATTCCCTGAAATCCGGTAATTACGACAATCCTGCGGTTGTCCAGTTCATAACGAATCCGTTTTGTATCAATTTTCTTTAAATGCGCATTCCCATAATCTGAAGTCGTGTGCATTGCCACCTGATACGCATTTAAGGAAACTGCAGGAACTCCCAGGGAATCCAGCGCCATTGCCATCAGTGCCACCGAAGTCTGCTCCCCGGTCGTAAGAAGCATGTCAAGCTCCCTTTTATGCGCTTTTGGATTGATATCTGCTGCCATATCTAAAAGTACATCTGTCTGCTTTCCCATTGCAGAAAGAACGACAACGACCTGATTTCCTTTTTTATATTCCTCAATCACACGATTCGCCACATTGAAGATTCGTTCCTTATTGGCAACAGAAGTTCCGCCAAACTTTTTCACTACTAACATGATTTCTGCCTCCGTTTCCTGTTCTTACATCTCTTTCTCTAATAATCTACTCATTAGTGTATATCCATGTTCCACAAATATTCCGCCTGCTTTCGCATCTGCTTCATTATACAGGCCCTTTGTACCGACATTTTTTCTGCTGTCATACAAAAGATACGGAATCGGGTCAGAGGTATGTGTCCTTTTTGCAATCGGAGTCGGATGATCCGGCATCAAAAGAAGCCTGTAATCCTCCCCGGAAGCATCCAGTCCTTCCACCACTCTCTTTAGGACCCTTCCATCCAGATATTCAATGGACTTGATTTTTCTTTCCACGCTGCCCTGATGTCCCATCTCATCCGGTGCCTCCATGTGGATATAGACAAAATCATATCCATCCTCTAAAAGCACCTTTACTGCAGCATCTGCTTTTCCTTCCCAGTTGGTTTCCAGCGTACCGTTTGCTCCCGGAACCTCAATGTTTTTCATTTCTGCCCCAACGGCGATTCCCTTTAACAGATCCACCGCAGAGATCATGGCACCCTTTTTCCCGAATTTTCCTTCAAAGGAATCCAGCGCCGGTTTCGTGCCGGCTCCCCAGAACCACAGGGAATTTGCTTTATTCAGCCCCTTCTTTGCACGTTCTATATTCAGTGGATGATTATTTAAAATATCATAACTTTTCTTCATCATCTCCCGGAGCTTTTCCTGCTTTGGAAGATACTCCCCAATGACTTTTCCTAAAATATCATGCGGCGGGGTAAGCTCCACCACTTCTCCGTTCTGCCAGATGGTCAGATGACGGTAACTGGTTCCCACATAATACTGATAGACCTCATCATTCATTTCTTCCATAATGGCTTTCATTAAAACCGCAGCATCCTCTGTTGTAATCTCGCTGGAGCTATGGTCTAAAATCGTCTTTTCCTCATAAGGGAGCCCGTCATCAGAAACGGTTACAATGTTGCAGCGGATGGCAATATCCGTATCTTTCATTGGAACACCAATGCTCAGTGCCTCTAACGGGGAACGTCCCGTATAATATTTTTTCGGGTCATATCCAAGCACTGCTAAGTTTGCCGTATCACTTCCCGGACTCATGCCCTCCGGAATCGTTTTCACCAGACCGATTTCAGACTTCGGTGCAAGCAGGTCCATCATGGGTGTAGCAGCATAAGCAAGCGGCGTTTTTCCACCAAGCTCCTCAATCGGCTCATCTGCCATGCCATCCCCCAGGACAACTAAATATTTCACAAAAATCCACTTCCTTCCTAATGTACTGTTCTTTGTCACAACTGATTCAGTAACACATATACCTTTTACAGTGCGATACGGAAACGGTTCAATACGTTTCCTAACTTTTCCGCACCTTTTTCAAAATCTCCCTCCGTCATTTCCGGAAGCACAAACGCATACTCATCTGCAAAACCGGCATCCACCTCATCCACTTTTCCAAACACTTCTGCGACTTTCTGTTCATTCTCTGCTTTTGTACCGCCCAGACGGACAAAAAACATATTTTTTACTTCCGCTGTTGGAAGCAAATCTAATTTTTCATGTGACCATAACGTCTTCATATTCACATCCACATGCTTTGCTTCTTCAATCACATCAGAAACCACTGCACTTGCTGTGGCAAGCTTTCCGGCACCCTGACCGTAGAACATGACATCTCCCACCATGTTCCCCTTTACTAAAATGGCATTAAATACGCCATCCACGCTGTACAGCGGGTTCTCCGGATAAACAAAGACCGGTGCCACCATTGCGCTCACCTTGTCCCCTGCTTTTTTGCTGGAACCAAAAATCTTGATTTTTGCAGACAGCTTTTTCGCATATGCCACATCCCGGTCTGTGACCTTTGTAATTCCCTCTGTATAAATATCTCCAAAATCAAGCTGTTTTCCATACGCAAGTGATGTTAAGATGGCAATTTTCCTGCATGCATCATACCCTTCCACATCTGCCGTCGGGTCTGCCTCTGCATATCCCTTTTCCTGTGCTTCTTTCAGCACATCACTAAATGCGGAGCCTTTATTTGTCATTTCCGTCAGAATATAATTTGTGGTTCCATTTAAGATTCCTGAAATTTCTAAAATCTCATCCGGTGCAAGGGAAATCTTTAACGGTCTTATAATTGGAATTCCGCCGCCCACGCTTGCTTCAAACAAAAAGTTTACATGATGCTTTTCTGCAATTTTCAAAAGCTCCGGGCCAAAATCCGCTACCAGTGCCTTGTTCGAGGTGCAGACGCTTTTTCCGCTTTCCAGCGAAGCCTTTACAAATTCATACGCCGGATGAAGTCCTCCCATTGTTTCCACCACAATCTGGACTTCCTCGTCATTTACAATTTCATTAAAATCATGCACTAAAATTTCCTGCACCGGATCCCCTTCAAACTCCCTGAGATCGAGCACTGATTTGACCCTGATTTCCTCTCCGGCCCTTTTTGCGATCAGCTCTGCGTTTTCCCTGATGATTTCCACCACGCCCGAGCCTACCGTACCATATCCTAATACACTTACGTTTATCATGTTTTCCTCCTGATTACGATTCCTGTACTGATACATTGAGAATCCTGTCAATACATCGTTTCTTAATTTACGCTGTCCCAGCCCCCGAATGGATCCATGCCAGATACGCATTGATGAACGGGTCAATGTTTCCATCCATCACCGCCTGTACATTACTGATCTCTGCATTTGTCCTGTGATCCTTCACCATGGTATATGGCTGCATCACATAAGAACGGATTTGGCTGCCCCATCCGATTTCCTTTGACTCACCGCGAATCCCGTTCGCCTTGTCCATATTTTCCTGCTGTTTCAAAAGATAAAGCTTTGCCTTTAACATCTGCATTGCCTTATCCTTATTCATATGCTGGGACCTTTCATTCTGGCACTGCACCACAATTCCGGTCGGGAAATGCGTAATACGGATCGCAGATGATGTTTTGTTGATGTGCTGTCCGCCTGCACCACCGGCGTGGTACGTATCTATCCTGATATCTTCGTCTGCAATATCAATATCAATATCTTCTTCTATATCCGGCATTACATCGCAGGACACAAACGAAGTCTGCCGCTTTCCTGCTGCATTGAACGGGGAAATCCGCACCAGACGGTGCACACCATGCTCTGATTTTAAATAACCATACGCATTTTCTCCGTTAATCTGAAGCGTGACGGATTTATACCCCGCCTCGTCTCCATCCAGAAAATCAAGCATTTCCACCTGAAATCCCTTTTTTTCTGCCCAACGCTGGAACATCCTGCATAACATGCTCGCCCAGTCACAGCTTTCTGTACCTCCTGCTCCCGCATGAAGCGTCAGAATGGCATTTTCCTTATCATATTCCCCGCTTAAAAGGGTTTCTGTCCTAAGCTCCTCATACTGGCTTTCAAACGTTTTTAATGATTCCTCTAATTCTGCCACCAGGTCTGTTTCTTCTTCTTCCTCACCAATGGCAATCAGATCTAACATATCCTGCCTGTCTGTACAAAGAGCTTCATACCGCTCAATGACCGTCTGAAGATTTTTACATTCCTGTACTATTTTTGTTGATTTTTCCGGATCGTCCCAAAAGCCGGGCTCCTCCATGGTCCTCTGCAATTCCTCCACTCTGTCTCTCTTATTAGCGAGGTCAAAGTGAATCCCCCATTTCAAGCAGAGACTTTTCGTAATTTGATAAGACCAGTTTCATGTTATCAAATTCAACCATATGCTCACCTCATTTCTATATTTTTTATACTATATATCTATCTGTCTGTTCCCTTGTACATTCCGGTCCCGCTTTCAAGACCCGGTACATCGTTTCTTAATTAACCGGACCCATTCGTTTGTCAAAATTTACGATGTACCAGTGCGGAATCTGCGCCGGCTTTGCCGGCATATACCTATGCGGATTCCTGTACCTTATAATTTTCTTCCACAGCACATTTTATACTTCTTCCCACTTCCGCAAGGGCATGGGTCATTTGGCTGGATTTTCTTTCCTTCTCTGCGCTTTGGTGCTTTCTGTACAGATTCATCCTTATTTGTCCCCGTAGGCTTTGCCACCTGCTCACGTTCCACCTTCTGTTCAATTTGGACGTGCATCAGGGCTCTTACCGTATCTTCGGCAATGGCATCTATCATCTCATTGAACATCTCAAAGCCGGCAAATTTATACTCCACTACCGGGTCTCTCTGGCCGTAGCTTTGCAGACCGATTCCCTGACGAAGCTGATCCATGTCATCAATGTGATCCATCCACTTCCTGTCAATAACGCGCAGTAAAATTACACGCTCCACTTCACGTATCTGTTCTTCCTCCGGGAATTCTGCTTCTTTCTTTTCATATGCCTTTAATCCGGCTTCCTGAAGCTGCTCTAACAGCTCGCTGCGCTTCATGTGCTTTTCCTGCTCCTCTGTCAGCACAATCTTATCCATTGGAATAATCTGCAGAAGCGCATTATTCAACTCCGGTATATCCCATTCTTCTGCAGGAGCATCCTCCCCGATCAATGCGCATACATATTTTTCAACCACATCCTTAATCATCTTACGGATGGTGCCGCGCATGTTCTCTCCATCCAGAACCTGACGGCGTTCTTTATAGATTACCTCACGCTGTTCATTGTTTACGCGGTCAAATTCCAACAGGTTCTTACGGATTCCAAAGTTGTTTCCTTCAATCTTCTTCTGCGCATTTTCAATCGCATTGGAAAGCATTTTATGCTCAATCTGCTCCCCTTCCGGCATAGCAGAGAAAAGCCCCATCAGACGCTCGGAACCAAACAGGCGCATCAGGTCATCCTCTAAGGAAATGTAAAACCGGGATTCTCCCGGATCTCCCTGACGGCCGGCACGTCCACGAAGCTGGTTGTCAATACGGCGTGACTCATGACGCTCGGTTCCAATGATTTTTAATCCGCCAAGCTCTTTCACGCCCTCGCCCAGTTTGATATCCGTACCACGTCCTGCCATGTTGGTCGCAATGGTGACTGCACCCTTCTGTCCGGCATCTGCCACAATTTCCGCCTCTAATTCATGGAATTTCGCATTTAAGACTTTGTGCGGAATTCCCTTTTTCTGGAGCTTTTTGCTCAGATACTCGGAAACATCAATCGCAATCGTACCCACCAGTACCGGCTGCCCTCTTTTATATGACTCCTCAATGTCAGCCACAACTGCATTGTATTTTTCTTCTTTTGTTTTATATACCACATCATTATAATCCACACGCTGCACCGGAAGATTTGTCGGCACTTCCACCACGTCCATCTCGTAAATCTCACGAAATTCCTTTTCCTCGGTAATGGCGGTACCGGTCATGCCGGATTTCTTCTTATATTTATTAAAGAAATTCTGAAAAGTAATGGTTGCTAACGTCTTACTTTCCCTTTTTACCTTTACATGCTCTTTTGCTTCGATTGCCTGATGAAGTCCGTCTGAGAAACGGCGTCCCGGCATGATACGTCCTGTAAATTCATCTACGATCAGCACTTCATCATCACTTACAATGTAATCTTTATCCTTGAACATCAGCGAATGTGCGCGGAGAGCCAGATTAATATTATGCTGGAGCTCTAAGTTCTCCGGGTCTGCCAGGTTCTCCACCTGGAAGAATCGCTCTGCCTTTCTGACACCTTCTTCTGTCAGGTTGCACTGCTTATCTTTTTCATCTACCACATAATCGCCGGTTTCCTGCTCCTCCTCATTCATCAGGATATCCATCTTAGAAAGCTCTTTTGCCGTACCACGTTCAAGCTGTCTGACAAAGATGTCGCAGGCTTCGTAAAGCTTTGTAGACTTTCCACTGGAACCGGAAATGATAAGCGGGGTCCTGGCTTCATCAATTAAAACGGAGTCCACCTCATCAATGATGGCATAATGCAGATCCCTCTGCACCAGCTCATTTTCATACACGACCATGTTATCACGCAGATAATCGAAACCTAATTCATTATTGGTTGCATAAGTAATGTCACAGGCATATGCTTCCCTGCGTTCATCACTTTTCATATCATTTAAAATGACACCAACGGTCAGTCCCAAAAATTCATGGACAGCACCCATCCACTCCGCATCACGCTTTGCCAGATAGTCATTGACCGTTACAATATGCACGCCCTTTCCTTCCAGTGCGTTCAAGTACGCCGGAAGTGTGGAAACCAATGTCTTTCCTTCACCGGTACGCATTTCTGTAATACGTCCCTGATGTAAGATAATTCCACCAATCAACTGTACCCTGTAATGACGCATGTTAAGGACTCTCGTGGCAGCCTCCCTAACGGTCGCATATGCTTCCGGCAAAAGGTCATCCAGAGTTTCGCCATTTGCAAGTCGTTCTTTAAATTCAGGAGTTTTCGCCTTTAACTCCTCATCGGATAACTTTTCATATTCCGGTCCCAAAGCTTCAATCTTATCCACAAGAGGAAGGATTCTTTTCACTTCGCGTTCACTATGGGTTCCAAACACTTTACTAATTAAACTCATATTATCTCTCCTGACTTTCTGATATTCCTGTTATTTGTTACACTTCTTACTCCCGTATTCATGCAGTATGACATGCTCCGCAATTTGTGAATACGCAGGAAAAAGGGTGGTTTTTGAACAAACCACCCTAAAGTATAACACGAATACCGCACTAACGCAATATTTATTTTTTCCTAAATTGGTCCACGCTTTCAAAGCTTGCTTGCAAGCGATGGACATAACCAAAAAACATATATCACCTTATAACACAGACAATTCCTTGTCTAACTCCATATACATGGACAGCAGCTTCTCCGTTCTTTCCCGGATAATCTCCGTCTTTCCTTCCTTTCCGGCTTCCTCTAATTCCTCTGCAAGCTTTGAGAGCTTTTCTGCCCCAATAATCCTTGCCGAGCTTTTCAGTGCATGAACCTTAACGGTGTATCCTTTAAAGTCTTCTTCCTGGCACAAACGCCGGATTTCATCTGCTTTTTTGGCAGCCGTCTTATGAAACACAGAAAGTACAGACAGATATCCTTTTGCAGAACCACAATTCCGTAATCCTGACGTCATCTCCAGATCCGGCAGTTTGTACAGCCATGCCGGAAGCCCTTCTGCTTTCTCCTGCTCATCTTCCGGCTCTGCCTCTGTCTTTGCTCCCCAGAGTCTGTCATATTCTTTCCAGACCTCACTCCCGTCTGTCTGCTCCGTCATTTTGTATTCTTTATCTTCATCCATCATTTCCAGCATCACGTCTGCAATCGCAGGGTCAAACCAGCTTCCCCGGCAGCGCAGGATTTCAGCACGCACCTCCTCCTGCTTTTTCGGCACAGAATATGTTCTTGTACTTGTCATGGCATCATAACAGCCGGCAACGCTTACAATCCTTGCAGCCTCCGGAATCTCCTCTCCTCTCAGGCCATCCGGATAACCGGTTCCGTCATACCGCTCATGATGCCACCTTGCCCCAATGCACAGGTCAGGCTTTTCCTCAATTTTTTTCAGTATTTCATAGCCATTTACCGTATGCTTCTTTACTTCCTCATATTCTTCAGGGGTAAGCGGACCGCTCTTTCGTATGATATTATCATGAAGCCCTGTTTTTCCAATATCATGCAGCAGTCCAATCTCATATATTTCTGCCTGTTCCGATGCAGTCTTTCCCAGTCTTCTGGCAAGCTCCGCACTGTACGCTGCAACTCTTTTGGAATGGCCGGCCGCATCATGGTCCTTTGTGTCCACGATCCTGGAAAGCGTAAGCATCATCTCACGGTCAAGACGCTTGCTCCGCCTTGTCTGCCGCTCAACCTCCTTCTCAATGGACTGCTGATAACGGCACAGGTCAAGCACACGTTTCACACGCTGCTTTAAAATTTCCGGCGCAAATGGTTTCCGGATGTAATCCGCTGCACCGCGTTTCAATCCATTCTCCTCCGTAGCATCATCATTATCACCAGTAATCAGAAGTACCGGAATTGCAGCAAGCTCCTTTATCTTTTTAATTTCCTGCATCACCGTAAGCCCGTTTCCATCTGCCAGGAAAATATCCAAAAGAATGAGCTCCGGACGGAATTCCTTTGCAGCCTGCACTGCCTCCGCAGCAAGATAGCAGGACCGGATATCATAAAGCGGCTCCATAATGCCCTCAATCAAAGTACAGATGGACTCATCATCATCCACCACAAGAATCTTCGGACCATGAGATGCCTTCTTTTTTGCAGGAACAGATACCGTATCTGCACCTTTTAGTTTTTCCGGATGAAGCAGCCTGGACAGCATTTTTTCTAACCGCTCCCCTTCCACCGGTTTGGAAAGATAATCCGTAAAACCGGCGGAAATATACATTTCTCTAGCTCCGGAAACTGCGTTGGCAGTCAGTGCCACCATTGGCACCTCTTTTCCTGTCTCCTTCATATGCTGCAATGTTTCCATTCCATCCATATCCGGCATCATATGATCAATAAAAACAACATCATAAAAACGTTCTTTAAAAAGCTCCAGAGCCTCCCTTCCGGAAGCTGCCGTATCAATCTGTATCTGCGTCTTCTTTAACAGGTTCTTTATAACGGTCAGGTTCATTTCCGTATCATCCACCACAAGAATCTTTGCATCCGGTGCATGGAACCGTTCTTTATAAATATTGTTCTCCTGTCTTGCAGCCTCCCCTTTTTGGGACTGCTCTCCAACCTCTTCCCATTTCACCACTTCCTGCTCCACAGAAAATGTAAATGTGGAACCTTTTCCATATTCACTTTCCACCGTAAGCTCGCTTCCCATGAGTGCAAGAAGCTGTCTTACAATACTCATGCCCAGTCCCGTTCCCTCAATGGAGCGGTTCCTTTTTTCTTCAATTCTCTGGAATGGTGCAAACAGCTTTTCCATATCCTCTTTTTTCATGCCCATACCGGTGTCCTGCACCTGAAAACCTAACATGATATGCTTTTCATCTTTCTTTTCAAAAAAGACCTTCAAAATGACAGAACCTTTTTCCGTATATTTCACAGCATTCGTCAGAAGATTTACCACACACTGGCGGATGCGGATTTCATCTCCAAAAAGAAGATGCGGAATTTCATCACAAACTTCATTCCGAAATTCCAGTCCTTTCTTCCTGGCACGTTCCGCAATCATATTTTCCAGATCATTCAAAAGAGAGGAAAGCTCATACTGCACCGGAATAATCTCCATCTTGCCTTCTTCTACTTTTGACAGATCTAGAATATCGTTAATAATGGAAAGAAGTGTTTTTCCGGCAGACATGATATTTTCTGCATAAGAACGGATTTCTTTTTCCCGGCACTCACGAAGGATCATCTCATCCATTCCAAGCACAGCATTGATGGGCGTCCTGATTTCATGTGACATATTTGCCAAAAACCTGCTCTTTGCAGCATTGGCACTGTCTGCAATTTCTTTCTGCTCCTCTAACTGTTCCATATAATGGAAATGCTCTGTTTCATCTACCAGTGCATAAATTTTCCCAAATATTTCCCCATTGTAATGCAGCTCATTTTCCTCCGGCAGATAAATACGCTCAAATTTTTCAATTTTCCCGCCGTCCAAAAGTGCCTGCTTTATTTCCTTCGGAACGGTTTTCAAACCATCCGAAAGCTCTGGGAACAGGCGGTCTGCCGGTTCATTAAAATACTGGATCTGCCCTTCATTATCAACAGCAATGATTCCCTCTGAAATCTTGTCTACCACAAATTCCCTTGCAATTTCCGTGGTGCCCAGAAGGTCGAAAGAAAAAATGGCAATGAGCATGATCAGTGTTCCAAAAAAATATCCCACAATGGTAAAATCAAATACATTTGTAACTCCCGGTATTCCAATGGTCTGAATGACTAAGAACATGCCCTCCGTAAAAATTGCAATGATCACAATGAACAGACGCCTTTTTGCAGCCACGCTTTTTTCCCGCCGGTATGCCAAAATCAGCCATCTCATTCCCATAATAAAATAAAAAACCAGAAGCACCATGAAAATATTGTGATATACACCGTTTTTACGCAGCAGCCTTGGAAACACGCCTGTCTTTTCAAAACGGTACTCCGAATAATAAAGGGAATGTTTCTGAAAAGTAAAAATGATTATATAGCTTACCAGATGCACCAGCACCAGCACATTTTTTATAATCTCCGGCATTTTGATGTGGCAAAGCTCTGCAACAAACAAAATCAGGGCGAATCCAATCCAGACACGCCCCAGATAAGAAAGCTTTAAGGCGGTAATATATGCCCCCTCTGTTTCCGACTTTAATTCTAAAAGATATCCAACATTATTGACCAGTATAACAAGACAGCTAAAAAACAGGTAGCCATGGAGTACATTTCTCCATCGGCGGAATACAATCCAGCTCTCAATAAACAGACCAATGATGCTGATATATTGGACGGTAAGTAAAATTCCCCGTAAATTCATTTCACGTCCTCCTTATTCTGGTACATCTTCAATCTGCCAGTCCACCGGTGTCTCTCCATGCTCCTCTAAGAACGCATTTGCCTGACTGAAATGCCTGCACCCAAAAAAACCGCGATGTGCGGAAAGAGGACTTGGATGCGGAGCCTTTAACACCAGATGTTTTGGATTGGTCAGCATGGGAGCCTTGCTCTGTGCAGGCCTTCCCCAGAGCAGATATACAATGGGGCGGTCCTGTCTGTTTACCGCCTGGATCACAGCGTCCGTAAACTGCTCCCAGCCCTTCCCCTGATGGGAATTGGCCTGATGTGCCCGTACCGTCAGCACCGTATTCAAAAGCAGCACCCCCTGGTCTGCCCACTTTTTCAGATATCCGTTATTCGGAATTTTTAATCCCAGATCTGTATGGAGCTCTTTGTAAATATTCTGCAGGGAAGGCGGAATTTCCTTCTGGTCTGCCGGTACAGAAAAAGAAAGTCCATGTGCCTGATTGACATTATGATAAGGGTCCTGCCCTAAAATCAATACCTTTACTTTATCCAAAGGGGTAAAATGAAACGCATTAAAAATATCATCTGCCCGCGGATACACCACCACCCTGCTGTATTCTTCCTTTACAAACTCATAAAGCTCCTTATAATACGGCTTTCTAAACTCCGGCTCCATTACCTTTGCCCACTCACCCGTAAGCATTCCCATGATAGATTCTCCTTTTTTTCCTTACAATTTCTATTTCTTTTATAACCGGACGCTGATTCCTTCGTTTCTTAAATATTCCTTGACCTCCCGGATTTCCAGCTCCTTGTAATGAAACAGGGAAGCCGCCAGAACTGCATCTGCATTTGCCTTTAAAAAAGCATCCTTAAAATGCTCCAGCTTTCCAGCCCCGCCAGAGGCAATCACAGGAATCGAAACGTTGTCTGAAATTGTTTTTGTAAGCTCCAGATCATATCCGTTCTTTGTTCCATCGCAGTCCATGCTGGTCAAAAGAATCTCCCCGGCACCAAGCCTGTCTGCTTTCATTGCCCACTCGACCGCATCCATCCCCATATCTACACGACCGCCGTTTTTATATATATTCCAGCCGCTTCCATCTTCTCTCCTTTTTGCATCGATTGCCACGACCACACACTGGCTGCCAAACTTTAACGCAGCCTCAGAAATCAGCTGCGGGTTCTGGATGGCTGCGGAATTGACGGACACCTTATCCGCCCCCTCCCTTAACACCAGCCGGAAATCGTCAATCGTCCGTATACCGCCGCCCACAGTGAACGGAATAAAGACCGTTTCTGCCACCCGGCGAACCATATCAATTTTCGTTGCCCTTGCATCAGAGGAAGCCGTAATATCTAAAAATACCAGCTCGTCAGCACCGGCTGCACCATATGCCGCCCCCACAGAAACCGGATCCCCGGCATCCTTTAAGTCCACAAAATTCACGCCCTTTACTACGCGGCCGTTATTTACATCCAGACATGGAATAATCCTCTTTGTAAACATATCCTACCTCTTTCTTCTCTGTCTTTCCCGCAGTTTTTTATGCTCCCATTTTTCCAAATTTCCAAACACACAGATTTATAAGCCTTATCTGCAGGACCAATGCCCGTTAGCTGCAAAATGCAAAAAGCCCTTATAATCCGCAAAAATTTTTCAAAATCTGAAGCCCTGTTTCCCCGCTTTTTTCCGGATGGAACTGGCAGGCAAAAATATTCCCATGCTCCACAGAAGCATCCACTGAAGTGATATACTCCGTTCTTGCTGCCACGTCCTCCTCATTTTCTGCCCTCAAATAATAGGAATGGACAAAATAAACATAAGGTTTTTCAGGAAGCCCCAAAAACAGCTTTTTCCCTTCCCTGACCTCTAATGAATTCCAACCCATATGCGGTATTTTGAATCCGGGCGTCTCTGGCAATGCCACGACCTTTCCCGGCAAAATTCCAAGTCCCGGAACCCCCGGAGATTCCTCGCTGCTTTCAAACAAAAGCTGCAATCCAAGACAGATTCCTAAAAAAGGTGTGCCCTTACCGGCAGTTTCCCTTATCACATCCACCAGACCAAAGCTTTTTAACTTTTCCATGGCATCTCCAAATGCCCCGACTCCCGGCAGAATCACCTTTTCTGCATTTCTGATTTTTTCCACATCTCTGGTAATTTCACACTGCTCCCCCAGATGGTCCAGAGCGTTTTCCACACTTTTCATATTTCCTGCATCATAATCAATAATCGCTATCATAATCCCTGTCACCTCTGTCCCCTGATCGGGTCCGATTTTTTATAACAAATCCTCATTGAGTATCTCAAGCACCGGGCGGAAACCAACACTGCCATTTGGAATTGCTGAATTGCGTCCGCCATATCCCCTTGCAGTCGCATATCCCCGGACAGACCGGTAAGAATCCACTTCACAATAAGCCTCCTGACACCACGTAAAACTATTTCTCCAGTGCAGTAAATCTTCTTCGTCTCCCACCGTATCCAGCAATTTATCCCATTCATTGTCAGCACCAGCCCCAAGCTGACCTTCACTTCCATTTGAGCCAGTCAGAGAACGAATCCGGTAACTTTTACCATCTATCTTCATTATGGTACCAAAAATCAACCTTAATGAATCCAACTCCTGCCAGGTGACCATATTTACAATAGTCCTGTCACAGACCAGAAGCTTTGCACCATTCTGCTTTGTCCACTCAATCCACCTAAGCTCCCTTCCTGATATGGTATCCCCAATAATAATTTTTCTTTTAGCAGTTTTCCTGTCACCAATGTCTCCTGCTTCATACGGAACTATCACCTTTTCCCGGTCTATCCGCAGGCTTCCAAACTTATGCAGGGTTCCATTCCCACGAAAAACAATTTCCCCTTTGGAATCTCCTACAGGCGGCTTTACCGCCCCTCTCTGTTTCTCCGGGGCTGATGATGCTACCCTTGCCCCACACTTATAACAAAATACCGAATCCTCCGGAATCTTTACTCCACACTGCTTACAAAACATCCTTTTTCTCCTTTCTTTTACAAATTATTACAAAATTCTGGTTTCCTCCCCCATTATTTTCTGCCAGAATACGCTTTCTTAATAACGCCCCAGCTCTCTCTCAATCCTTTTTTTAATAAAAGCTTCTCCATTTTCTCTGCCGCCCCGACGTCATCAAACTCCCCCCAATATGTTTCAAGATGTCCCTTTACAATCACATCATCCAACACCGGTATGATAACATCATCAAACGCAGCATCAAAGCTCTCCTTCCCATCACTGTCCAACTCTGCATACCGCTTTGCAAAATTTTCCGTCAATACCGTTTCAGACGTTTCCGTAAACCGATTCTTTGCAGCATATTTTGCCACTGCATATGCCTGATTCATCCGTTTCAGGCTAACTCCCATAACTGCCTCCCCAATGGACGCACAATCCGAAAAAATATGATCCAAAGTCTTTCCATTATCTTTGTCAAATTTATCTGTTTCTCCTGAATTCTGCCCTGAAGATGTATTCTCCTTCTGCCCGGATTCCTGCTCTGAAGTTGCACCCTCCTTCTGCCCGGATTCCTGCTCTGAAGTTGCACCCTCCTTCTGCCCGGTTTCCTGCTCTGAAGTTGTATCCTCCTTCTGCCCGGATTCCTGCTCTGAAGCTGTACTCTCCTTCTGTCCAGACTCCTGCTCTGAAGTCGTTTCCTCCTTCTGTCCGGATTCCTGAACAGAGGATGTATCTGTTCCTTCTGACGAACTATTTTCCTGTGTTTCCTGAACAGAACCTGCCACAGAAGACTCAGAAGATTTCTTTTCTTCTTTTCCGCAAGCGCACCCAAAAACAAGAACACCTGCCAACGCTATAGATAAAATCACTCTCCTGCTTCTCATAATCTTTTCCTCTTTCTTTTCATGATATAAAGCTTTAAAGAGCCATTCTGTGACTTAAATTTCTACACAAAAATGGCTCTGTTCAAAAATTCTGTTAGCTTCTCGCCTTTTTTACACCAAGCTTGATCACCTTATTCTGATACTGTGGCTTACTCAGACTGATAATGGCATACGCATCCGATTCTGACATCTTAAACTCTGTTTTTAAAATAGAAAGAATCTGCTTTCTGCATGACATCATATCCTTATCCACCTCTAATGCAGTTCCATGCTCAATATTCGCATCATACCGCTTCAATCCTCTTAACAGCGCATCCAATGCCTCAGGATAATACTTTACCCTGGCATAATTCTGATACGCATTGATGGCCTGCTGTACGCGCATGACTGTCCGGATTTTGTCATATTCCTCCGTATCCTTCATATCCGTACCGATTGCAGACTTATATGCCTCTGTATACTTGCCCATCTTAAAGTAATTCGTCGCCTCTTTTTTTATCCGGTTATAATTAAAAAACTTGGTCCCTGAAATTTCAAAAACCAGGAACAGAATGGTACAGACAGCAATGATGGAAACACCGACCTTATTTAATTTCCCAACAATTTCTACCTCAGCCGCCTCTGCTTCCGCCTGTGCCTTTTTCTCTGCCTTTTCTGCTTCCTTCTGTGCCTTCTTCTCTTCTTTTTCCTTCTTCTTTGCTTCTGCCTTTGCAGCCTTTTCTGCCTTTTTCTGCTCCTTTGCAGCAGCCTTTTCTTCTGCTGTTCTTTGAGCTTCCTCCGCTTTCTTTTCTGCCTCTTCCGCTTCCTGCTCTGCGGCCTGCCGCTCTGCCTCAGCAATTTCCTCCGTTACTACATTGCCAAAAATACGTTTAAAGAATCCCGGCTTCTTTTCTTTTTCTTCTTCAGGAGGAAGCATGGAAACATCTAACTCCCCATCGCCGCTGCCAATATCCTCGTAAGCATCTGCATCCAGCCCCAGGATATCTGCTGTAGACGCTTCTCCTGATGATTCGCTTTTACTGCCTCCCATGCCCCCTAACAGACCATTCAGCATAGAATCAATATTAGCTCCTCCCGAAGATGATGCGCCACTATCAGCCACAGGCTCCGGCTCCACAGAAGTCATATCATCAAAGCTGATATCCATATCTCCCAGCAGACCATCCTCTGTAATCGAAAATTCTGAATTTGTATCTGCACCATCAGACATACCAAGCTCCTCCATACTCTCCATACCACCGGTTCTATCCGCAGCTTCATCCAATCCTAACAAATCCGAGTCACCAATATCCATTGTATCTGTCAGACCTAAACCAGAAAGATCACTCTGCTCCGCTTCTGCCACATCTAAATCCGAAAGCACCGGTATTCCATCAATTTCACCCAGATTTGACATTCCAATATCTGAAAAATCTGACAAATCTGCTGTAGAATCAGAAACATCTCCCATATATTCCGTCGCCTCTGAATCACCGATACCAAATTCATCCGAATCTAAAATATCAGCAGCGGCCTCTGAAGCATCAAAAGCTGACTCAATCTCATCAAGATTGGGAATATCTGTTTCTCCGTCATCCGGAATATCCATATCTGCCAAATCTGGAATATCCTCCGTTTCAATATCAGATAGTCCGATATCCGAAATATCCATATCAGAAAAATCTAACATTCCATCCTCCGACAGCCCTGAAAGATCATCTGAAGCTTCATTGTTCTCAAAATCAGCAAAGCCACCATCTGTTTCTCCCGACAGATCCTCTGCCGTAATATCCTCACCAATATCTGATAAATCCGCAATATCAACGTCTCCGATATCCGACAAATCCATATCTGCCAGATCCGGGATTTCAACATCCCCAATATCTGAAAGTCCTGCATCTGTCAAGTCCGGAATATCAACGTCTCCGATATCTGAAATATCCACATCTGCCAAATCCGGAATATCAACGTCCCCGATATCCGAAAGTCCTGCATCTGCCAAATCCGGAATATCAACGTCCCCGATATCCGAAAGTCCTGCATCTGCCAAATCCGG
Organism: uncultured Lachnospiraceae bacterium; assembly: GCA_902795775.1. Classification (GTDB taxonomy): domain Bacteria; phylum Bacillota; class Clostridia; order Lachnospirales; family Lachnospiraceae; genus Butyribacter. Next base: position 17,423 of record CADBMP010000113.1, read on the forward strand.
AATATCAACATCCCCGATATCCGAAAGTCCTGCATCTGCCAAATCCGGAATCTCAACATCCCCGATATCTGAAAGTCCTGCCCCCGGCAGATCCGGAATCTCAATATCTCCAATATCTGCATCATCCACAGCAGGAATTTCATTATCTTCGAGATCAGAAAAATCAATATCAGGTGCCAGCGAATCCTCCGACCCGGAAATATCCATTGTTCCGGAAAGCTCCGGAATATCTCCTAAATCCGTCAAATCTCCCAAATTTCCGAAGATATCCCTATTATTTGCATTTTCTATGTCACCCAGATCAGATATATCCACAAAATTAGCTAAATCATCCAAATCCGGCTCTAAATCCTTTTCTTCGTCACTCAATTTACTTCTCCTCTTGCCATGACTTTTCTTATTGCCGTTCACAGCCTGATGGCTGTACCGGCATCACCTGTAATCCCCCTGCCATGAGCTTTTTATTCCCCGGTCACATTCAACAGCTTATCAATCGCCTCCACAAGCTGCCCAATCTCCGGTTTGGATAACTGTGCATTTGCACCTAACTGCTCACCTTTCCTTCTCATTTCCTCATTTACCAATGATGAGAAAATAACCACAGGAAGATGTCTCAGGTCATCATCTGTTTTAATGGATTTCGTAAGGGCATGACCATCCATACGCGGCATTTCAATATCCGTAATGACACAGGCAACCATTTCATCCACAATGCCCTTGTTCCTATACTCTTTTAACCTGTCCCAACATTCCTGACCATCATTTGTTGTCGTAATATTCGTATATCCAGCCTGTTCCAGACAGTTCACGATCATCTTTGAAAGCAGGGCGGAATCCTCGGCAATCAAAATTGGAGAATCATTCCTTGCCCTTCCCTTCATATGTTCAACATCCGTAATCTTCAAACCTGTTTCCGGATTGATTTCTGTCACGATCTTCTCAAAATCCAGAATAATGATCAGCTTATCACCAATGCGGATAATTCCGGTTGCCATTCCTGCATCTGCAGCATTGATGGTGGAATCCGGTTTAATGATATCGCTCCATGATACACGATGGATTCCCAATACCGCATTTACATGAAATGCAGCATTTAACTGATTGAAATTTGTCACAATATACATATCCGTACTTGCTGACTCCGGCTTTGTCATATTCAGACAACTTGCCAGATCAATCACTGAGATGACTTCATCACGAGGCATAAAAATTCCTTCCACGCGATTGTCGGAATTTGGAACAGGTGTAGGAACCTGATAACTTAAAATTTCACGAATCTTAGCCACATTAATTCCGTAAAAATTATTTCCCACCTTGAACTCCAAGATTTCCAATTCGTTTGTTCCGCTCTCAAGCAAAATTCCTGTTTCCATAACTGTCCCTCCAAATTATATTATTCACAGCTTTGCCCGGATCCTTTTCCGCACACGCAGAAAATGCCGGATCTGCTTTTTACTTTACAGATAAAACGGCCTCCTTTGTATCCGTAGTAAGATGGAGCTCCACATTGCCCACCTTTGTTTTTTTACTGACCTCAAACAAAAGAACACCCTGCTTTTTCTTTCCGGCATCAAGAGTTACGTTCAGATTCTGCAGGTCGTTATCCATCAGGGAAAGCATCGGGTTTCCAACACTGTTTCCATTTACAACAAGCTCTGCAGATACATTTTTAGCTGCCAGATTTACACGTTTTCTTTTTCCTGTTTTGTTGGCAATATTAAAATATACCACAACAAGCCTGTTTCCCTTCCCAGAACGCATGATCTGATATACAGATGAACCATACGAATTTTTTAACTGATACGAAACCGGCTTGATATTCACTCCCTTAATCCCATAAACATCAGATACTGACACACTTTTTCTGTTCTCTGTCTGTGCAGAAGTATTACTTCCTCCCGTACCCGGAGAATTCTTTCCTTTTTTATCCTTTTCCGGTTTTGCCGGTGCCGGTGTTGGTGTTGGTGTTGGCTTTAATAATGAATGGTCATAATCCAGTCCTTCATCATAATGCTTATCATGTTTTAATAATGCATCTGCCACATACTGTGCAGCCGTACCGTTATTCTCCTTTGACAGATCCGGCACGCCACCACAGCCGGTAAGCACTAATGCAGCCATAACCGCCGTCAGGCATATTTTTTTCTTCAATGTACTACCTCCCCAGAAAACAGCTAAAAGCCTTTTTCACTTATCTCTCATATTACCACATTTTTTGCAATCCCTCAAGAGAAATTTTCTTGTTAGAAAATGTTTATTATGATACAGTTACCGTTCTCCGTCCAGCTCGAACCAGAATTCCACTCCATCCTTAACATTTGCCACACCGCATCCATGATTCATGGCATCCATGATAGCCTTCACAATAGAAAGCCCAATCCCGCTTCCACCGTATTCCCGCGTCCTTGCCTTATCCACCTTGTAAAATTTAATCCAAATTTTTGAAAGCTCCTCATCCGGAATCTGCTTTCCGGTGTTATACACACGTATCCTCACATTTTTTCCGGCTGTTTCCACAAAAATCTCAATCCGCTTTTCCCCATCTACATGATGGATGGCATTGCTGATGTAATTTGTCACGACCTCCTCCACCATGTATTCATCTGCCCAGACATACACCGGCCCGTATTCCTCATGGAATTTCATTTCCGCCCCCTTCTGGTCTGCCAAAAGTCTGGCAGAATTCATTACATTTTTGATAAGGCTGACAATGTCGAACCGCTCAAAGGAAATCTGGTCATTGCCAAATTCAATCTGGTTCAGGGTCAGAAGCTTCTGCACCATCTTATTCATTTTTTTTGCTTCATCAATAATGACCTCACAGTAAAAATCCCGGCTCTCCTTATCTTCGTTGATATTATCCTGAAGTCCCTCTGCATATCCCTGAATCAGGGCAATCGGCGTTTTCAGCTCATGTGAGACATTTGACAAAAATTCCTTCCTCATTTCATCTATCTGGATTTTTTTCTCAATATCCTTCTGAAGCTCATTATTTGCAGTTTTCAGCTCTGAAATTGTGGCCTCCAGCGTCTCTGAAAGTACATTGATGCTTCCGCCCAGCACTGCCACCTCATCCTTTGAATGAACCGGGTACTTCACATCAAAATCAAGCTCGGACATTCGTTTTGCAATATCCGTAATCTGTAAAATCGGCTTTGTAAAGCTGTTTCCAAAATACAGCATCCAGAGAACACCAAGAATCAGCACAAACGCCCCGGTATACAAAAGAAACCGGTTGAAAATGTAAATATTGTCGCTCATGCTCTGATAATTTGTCCTAAGATAAATATACGGCCCGGAAGTAAGCTGGCCAAAAAGCTCCAGGTAATCCGAACCAATCCTGTCATCATATGCCTTGAAAACATTGTACTGGGCACTTTCCCGAATCAGGCTTTCGTTCCTCTCTTTTCTAAGCTGGTCAGAGGTATTCCCGGTATCGCGCCCAATATCGTACAGATAATTTTTTGTCAGGTCCCGTATGGTCTGCTTTTCCACGTCCCCGCTTTCGGTAGGAAACTGAAAATTGTAAAATAAATCTCCATAAAGATTATCTATGTCGAACACATATAAATCAATGGACCGGTTCTGATTGAGAATCTCTAACTTCAACTGGCTGTCAGAAGAAATCACCCTGTTATTTTCGCCAAACAACACATCTGCCTCTATAATCCGGTCTGCCATTCCGTAAGAATTTTCCAAAAGATTTATCTTACTATTTACATAAAAAGGTCCTAAAAGCGCATGCGTCATGAACCAGAACAAAAACAGCAGCAGACCCATTAAAAATAACATGATGAGAATCAGCTTCGTCCGTATCGAATGAATCATATTTACAGAATGTACCGGCTTTTTTCTTTCCTTCCTCATTCTCCATAATCCTCCCAACACTTCTTGTTCCCGTCCGGCCACAAAGCCACCGGCTGTCATTCTGCCTCAAATTTATAGCCCATGCCCCAGATTGTCTTGATATAACCGCCCTTCTCCCCTAATTTGCTGCGGAGCTTTTTTACATGGGTATCAATCGTCCTTGCATCTCCAAAATAATCATAATTCCAGACATTATTCAAAATACGCTCTCTGGAAAGAGCAATTCCCTGATTATTGATAAAATAAGTCAGAAGCTCAAATTCCTTAAAACTTAACTCAATTGTTTTTCCGTCAATGCTGACCTCATGCGCCGCCTGGTCAATGATGATACCGCCCACCTCCAGTTTTTCTTCACTTACTACATTTACGCGCCGGAGAATGGCCTCTACTCTCGCCACAAGAATCTTTGGACTGAACGGTTTGGAAATATATTCATCCACCCCCAGCTCAAACCCCAGAAGCTCATCCTTCTCATCGCTTTTGGCTGTCAGCATGATAATCGGCACCTTTGAAACCGCCCGGATTTCACGACACGTTTCCCAGCCATCCATTTTGGGCATCATAACATCCAGAATAATCAATGCGATTTCCTTATTGTCATAGAAAATATCGACAGCCTCCTCACCATTCGCCGCCTCCAGTACCAGATAACCTTTTTTTACCAGAAAATCCTTTACCAGTTTTCTCAAGCGTATTTCATCATCTACCACTAAAATTTTAATCTGTTCCATAAGCCCTTCCTTCCTTTTCCTCTAACGCTTTTTCCCTTGTCTCCAATTCCTTCTCCCACTCCTGATACTCATCTGCGACCTCATCCCTGATTTTCTGCTCATAATCTGTAAAATACGTAAAAATTGAATATTTATAACGGCTGGTTACAAACAGCATGATTCCAATTACCACAGCCAGCACAGCAATCAAAAAATTTTTGATGATTTGATGGAACTTCAGCCTGTCTATTTCCTCCATAAGCTGTCCGGGCTTTTGTCCCGTTTCCGCTGTGTCCTCTCCCTCTCCGGGCAGAACCGGTACCACCACCTTTTTGACTGCCACCTTCCCCACCGGTACCGGTTCAAGCATATCCTCCGTCACAATTCCGGAACCGGAAAGACGGTCACGCAGGTCCTTCATATATTCCAGTCCAAAAACAGTCTGGAAAGATTTTTTTTCCACTGCAATCCGGTAAATTTTATAAATTGCTTTCATATCTGTCATATCTGTTTTTGCGCAGATATACGCAATCGTTTCTTTTTCTCTTTTTGCCCTTTCAAAATCCTCTTTGTCTGTAAACAGATATCCGTCCATTTCGTACTTTTCTGCCATAATCCCACTCCCAAGCTCCATCACTATGCCGCCGAAGGCGTAATAAACTGCATTTTATGCCCATTAGTAAAATTTTTTTCAGCCTACGATACATATTTGGCATTCTTATCAATAAATTTCTTCACAGCATCTATTAGTGACGTATTTTTCAAATACGCCTTGTTTTTCTTTTCAAATTCTTCCTTGCTTTTATACATATCCCTGTTATCTTCATATTCTTTTTTCAAAATGGAATTGTAATCCTTTTCCGTATAATAAATATTTTCTTTGGAAGCAATGGCTTCTGCGACAAGTATATCCTTTGCGCCATCCTTTGCATTGTCTTCTAATTCAGTATCAATAAAATCCTGCTCACTTTCACAGCCAAACTGCTGAAATGCCTCATCCCTTGTAATTCCGCTGATTTTTGCAAAATCATAATACCCCTGTAAAATTTCTTTTTTCTGCTGCTCCAGAAGAACCAAAGGATAGGCGGCATCATCCACATCCGAATTTTCCAACACCTTTGTCCATGCATATTCCACCTTGTCCTCTTTGTTCTCTTCTGATAATTTTTTTTCCAGATATGCCCGGTATTCCTTGACGGAACCGTAATCGGTTGCCTCTTTTACAAATTCATCATTAAAATCAGGTAAAATGCTTTCCCCGCACACATAATCCAGCTTTACCTCAAATTCTGCTTTTTTCCCATCAATAAGGCTGTCTCCGTAATGACCTTCCGGCACCGTTATGCTGACCTTTTTTTTCTGTCCGCTTTTCATGCCCTCCAGACTTTTTTCAATCTCCGGAAGCTCCAGGCCGGCTCCCAGATCAATGAAATCACTAAATTCTGCGCTTTCTGCATTTTCCCCGTCCACCCTGGCAGAAATGGAAGCATGTACCTTATCACCATCCCTTGCCACAGTCTTTAACTGCTCATAATTTGTATGTTCTTCCAGAAGTGAATCTATTTCTGACTGGATTTCCTCCTCTGTGGGTACCAGAGAAACCTCAATGCCTTTATAATCTCCCAGTCTTACAAGCTCTACTGCATCATACCCCTTTTCCTTTGTTTCCATTCTGGCTTCATTGTTCCGGTCGCGAAGCCAGCCCGGAACCTTTAACACCAAAATACCGGACAGAAATCCCACAAGGAAACAGGCCACACTGCGGATAATAATCTTTTTTTCTGCGCCTTTTTTTTCTGTTTTTAGATTTTTCTTTTTTACGGAGCTCATTTCCTTCTTCCTCCATTTTTCTATTCTTTCTTTTGCTTATGCCCAAAGCAGCACCGCACCTCACGTCCCGGCAGTCTGTATGAATCTATCTAATTTCATTGATCCAATGAAAGCCATGCCGTTTTATATGTCCAAAAGGCGTGAACAAATATATGATACCATATCCTTATATATTCTTGCAAGCAAAGGAAACGGCAATATAAATGCTTTGCTGCAAAATTTCCTTCTGCGCCCCTTTGCAATCGAGTAGGAGGGGGTGTTTATTTTAATGATTCGGCGACCACCG
>CADBMP010000114.1 GCA_902795775.1 uncultured Lachnospiraceae bacterium
CAGCTTTGATGTATTTGATACCCTGATTACCAGAAAGTGTCGGACGTCACAGGCTGTTTTTGACCGCATCCGCAGGAAGATATATGAAGAAAACCTGGGACTGGATGCATATTTGTACGACCATTTTGTGAAGTTAAGAATTTGGTGCGAAAAGGGTGCAAGGGAATATTTGAAAAAATCGGTATTGCTGCGGGGAGATGAGAGGCTTGAGGTGACGCTCCGGGATATTTACGGAATCATGCAGAGGACATATGGATTGACAGAACAGCAGAAGGAGCGGCTGATTCAGCTGGAATGTGAAACAGAAATGGAGTCGGTTCTTCCTGTCAAAGAAAATATCGAAAAAGTTAAGGGATTGATGGAAAAAGGGGAGACGGTCATTTTTATCAGCGATATGTATCTGCCAAAAAACGTTATTGCAGAAATGCTGAAAACAGCAGAACCGTCATTGGCAGAAATTCCACTTTTTGTTTCCAGTGAATGTGGATATCAGAAAATGACAAAGCGTCTGTTTTTGGAGGTATATTATTCTTTGGATTATCATTTTTCCAAATGGGTCCATACGGGAGACAATGAGTTTGCGGATGTGCGCCAGCCGGAAAAACTGGGGATAGAAACACAGCTTTACCGTCCGGCGGAAATGAGTGCGTATGATAAATATGCCGCCCGTTATAATTCGGATTATGGATTCCAATGCATGGTAAAAAAGTTTGTGGAATTTAATGAAAGGCGGGAAAGTGCGGAACAGGAATTTGCTTATAAATATGTGGGGCTGTATCTGGTTCCGTATGTGGTCTGGGCAGTGCAGGATGCAGTATCGAAGGGATATGAATGTATTTATTTTATCGCAAGGGACGGGTTTTATCTGAAAAAAGCGGCAGATGAGGTCATTCGTTATTTAAAGCTTAGGATAAAGACAAAATATATTTACGGCTCCAGAAAGGCATGGAGGCTTTCTTCATTCATAGAAGATGTGGACGGGGATTTTTTTGAGGAGTACGGAAATTTTGGAAATGTTGTGGATTTTCCTTCCCTGCTGCATACCATGTATTTGTCTGAAGAACAGTTTTTGAATTTTTTCCCGGAGTATGGATATTTAAAAAAGAAACGGCGGATTTCCCATCAGATAGTTTCCAAAATTGCAAAGGCGGCGAAGGGTTCTTTTGCATACAGGAATTATCTCTTGGAGCTTGGGAAAAAAGAGAGGGAGCTTGTCCTGGATTATCTGCGTCAGGAAATTTGTGGTACGGAGAAGTATGTATTTCTGGAATACTGGGGCAGGGGCTATACGCAGGAGTGTCTGGCACGTCTTTTGCATGCTGCGTTTGGGGAGGATGCGCTTTGTTCCATGTATTATGTTCGGAGTATTTATGATTCTTTTGGAAATGCCATCCGGTATCAATATACAAAGAACATAGGCTCTCTTGTATTTATTGAATCGGTGTTTTCTAATCTTGCATACCAGAGTCTGGAGAAATATGAAAGGAAAGACGGCAGGGTGGTTCCGGTTCTTCTGCCCTGTAAAAATAATCCTCTCTTACATGAGCAGATTCAGAAAGAGCTTGTAAATTTTACAAGGGATTATTGTGCGCTGGGGCTTTATAAGGAAAAAACGGCAGGTCATCTGCTGTTCAATTTTTCGCTTTATTATTTTTATACACATAAGACAAAAGACCCGCTGCTGTTAGAGGTATTCGGGGAGCTTTCAGATGGTGTGTCCACATGGGAGGAGCCGACGGATTACGCCCCGGCAATTACGTTTCGGACCATTCTGGACTGGATGCATGGAAAGTCCTTTTATACGAAATCGTATGAAATGTCATTTCAAAAATCAAATTGGATCTACCGGACCGGATTTAAAATGTATGCGTTTTACTGCGAAAAAATCCGGGGGAGGCTGACGAAGAAATATGATTGAAAAAATTGTAGCTATTCAGCTTTACTTTGAAAGTTATTGAAATCTTCCGGCAGGACTGCACATTTACTGTGCAGTCCGTGCAGCGCGACCTCGCTTGCGAGGTCTGTGCATCCGCCGGAGGCATAAATTCGCGCATGTTTTCTGCGCATAACCAAATTGCGAAGCATTTATTTTTTCATAAGGTGTGATGATAGTTACACCTAAAATATCCCGAAGAATATTTGATGAAAAAGAAATATTACCTTTTTAATCCTGACTATTTACATATTGCTCATACACATCTGAAGCCTGTTTTTCACTTAGATTATACTTTTTTATAAGCGTTAAAATGATTTCTTCATCAGTTGTGCCAAATTCAAGCATTGTATCAATTAAAATACGTATTCCTTGTTGGGTTACCTGTTGGGTTACCTGTTGCGTTATAGCATTACAATAATCTTGCATAAAATCATCTAATTTTGCCTCCATTTCATAAGCACCTTCCTCTCTTTTATAATATTTTACCAAATATGCCCAATCAGCGATTTCCATTTTATCCGGATCTGAAGATTTCATATCATGTATCAATTTTCTTAAATTTTCCCTACACTCCCCGGAGTAAGAACAATTTACATAAATAATATGAGAACCATCATTCGCCGGTTTCTGTAACTCTCTAATCTGACGCTCCAGATGATATATTGGCTGATTACCACCTAACACATCATTGTAAGTAATAAAAATCACATAGGAATCCTTCAAATCGCTATATGTTTTTCCCTGATCGAGCATTACTGAATCAAGTAAACTACTGTTAAATCTGGCACGCCTTGTATCAGCACCATCATCTACAATCTGAAATTCTATGTCAAAACACTCATTTTCTTTATTGACAGCGGCTACATCAAACCGGACAGATTTGCCGTCAATACGAACATTTCTGATGGTACGCTGAGGAGTACAGCTGATGATCTCTAAATCCTTTTCCAGAATAATATCTAAAAGAATCTTAACAGCATTCTTATTTTCGCCAAACAATAAACAGCTTAAAACATCGCTGATTAAGGGAAGGCTCTGAATATATTCCTCTTTCGTTTTTGGTTTCTGTTCCATATAATCACCTCTTATTATTTTACTACTCTCTTTGTATAAGGTCAACTTATAATTGCTGTTGCTCTGGCGGTTCGCAGACAGGGAAATCCTAACGCAGCGGACTGTTAAACCAGCAGCAGCACCCCCAGATTTCTTATAAGCCCGCTTTTGAAAAAGCCATATTTTATGATATAATACCTGCGCAGAAACCAGTTCGTTTCCGGAAGGGCGGCGAATGCATGAATCAGCATCCGCTGTTCTTTATTAAGGGAATCATGGTATGCTTCCAAAAACGCCTCTGCCTGTGCGCAGGTCTGGTAAAGGACCTCTCTTTGGCTGCCCAGATGTTCCAGCCGGTTTTTTACATAGCTTTTATGTGAGGTGTTCCCTATGATGTTTTTTTCATGTTGTCTGTAAAGAAGAAGCGGCTCATCAAGATAGCCAATGGTTCCAAAGGCAGAAGCCACAAGCCCGATCCACCAGTCATGCATGCGAATCTGCGGCGGGAAGCTGCCTAATCTTTCTTTTAGCGCATGGTTGAACATGACGGTGCAGCCGAGCAGCTTGTTTTCCATCAAAAGATGCGCAAGGTCTGTTTTTTCAGAATGGAATCTGCTTTGTTTTTGAAATGAATCTGAAACAATGGTAAGCTTTGCATCTGTCACCCTGGCATCTCCAAATACCGCCACAGGAAGTTTTTTTGCACGGTCTTCCAAACCCTGCATATAATCCAGGGTGTCTTTGATTTTATGTTTCAGCCAGAAATCATCCTGGTCGCAGAACATGTAATAATCTGCATCAAGTTCCTCGGCAGCCTGTAAAAAATTCTGGATTACGCCTTTGTTTTTTCTGTTTTTATGGTAAATAATACGCTCCGGGTGTTTTTCCTGCCATTTTTTGATGATGGTCGTGGTGCCATCTGTAGAGCCGTCGTCATAAATATGCAGAAAAAAATCCTGATAAGAATTTTCAAAAATAGAAGAAAGCTGTTCTGATAAATACGTTTCTCCGTTGTAAACTGCCATAATAATGAAAAGATGCTCTCTTGTTTTCATAAAATCCTCCATGCCGGGCACTTGTTGCTGTATCTGCTGTGCCTTTTCCATACTTTTCTTTATTTTACTTTAATTTTGAAGATTGTCAATATGGCTTTGAACGGTAAGGGGATTACTGTGAATAGCGACCGTTTTGAGCACAGACAGGAATGGGAAAAGAGTTTATGATATTGCAATCAGTCAGATGGGGGAACGTGAAATAAAAGCATTTCCGGGCGGATGTGGTTTTCGTTTTTTCAAAATACAGGCACGACATTGGAGGCAGGAAATGACAAGGTTGAGATTGTATGTGATTTAGGATATAATAGTCTCGTGCTTTGCACGAGCCATTCGGAGTTTGCAAAAACAGCAAACTCTGTAATGCGCAGAAAAACGTGCG
>CADBMP010000115.1 GCA_902795775.1 uncultured Lachnospiraceae bacterium
ACTTTGGTGCAATTTATTTTTCTTCCGGTACCACAGGATTTCCAAAGGCGATTCTGCATAAGCACCAGAGCCTGACGCAGGCAGCGCAGATGGAGCAGAAACACCATGAAACAGGGCGTGAGGATACGTTCCTTTGTATTCCGCCGCTTTACCATACCGGGGCGAAGTTTCATTGGATGGGAAGCCTGGTGGCGGGCAGCAGGGCGGTTCTTTTAAAGGGAACAAAGCCGGAAACCATTTTGTCTGCCATCTCCAAAGAGCAGTGTACCATTGTATGGCTTCTGGTTCCATGGGCGCAGGATATTTTAGATGCGTTGGACAGCGGAAAAATTAAGTTAGAGGATTATCAGCTGTCACAGTGGCGGCTGATGCACATTGGGGCGCAGCCGGTGCCGCCTTCGCTCATCAAACGCTGGAAAGAGTATTTCCCGAATCATGCGTATGACACGAATTACGGTCTGTCAGAGTCCACCGGTCCGGGCTGTGTACATCTGGGCATGGAAAACACCCATAAGGTGGGTGCGATTGGTGTTCCGGGCTACCGCTGGTTCTGCAAGATTGTGGATGAGAACGGGAAAGAGGTAAAGCAGGGAGATGTGGGCGAGCTCTGCGTGAAGGGGCCGGGCGTGATGACCTGTTATTACAATAACCCGGAGGCGACCGCAGAAACGTTGCGTGACGGCTGGCTTTATACCGGTGACATGGCAATGCAGGATGAGGACGGGTTCATTTTCTTGGTAGACCGGAAAAAGGATGTCATTGTCAGCGGAGGAGAAAACATTTATCCGGTACAGATAGAAGATTTTATCAGGCGGTTCGATAAGGTGAAGGATGTGGCTGTGATCGGGCTTCCGGACAGGAGATTAGGCGAAAAGACGGCAGCAATCATAGAGATCAAAGACGGTATGCAGTGCGGGAAAGAGGAAATTACCGAATTTTGCATGGGACTTCCAAGATATAAGCGTCCAAAGGAGATTATTTTTGAGGAGATTCCAAGAAATGCCACTGGAAAGATTGAAAAGCCAAAATTGAGGAAGAAGTACGGTGCAGACCAGCTGGTCGCACAGGAAAACAAAGCTTAAAAAAGAGGGGGGAAGTATCCCCCCTTTTTTATGCATACGTCCATATGTTGCCGAAAGTACATTTGGCGGAATATAAGGTAGAAAACCTGCCTCCTGCCCGATTATTCTCCATCTCCTGCCGGTTTGAACACAATCGTCAATGGAATTTCAAGTGTATCAGTACCTTCATCCGGTTTTGGAATTCCTCCAAGATGAATTGTATATTCCTGTGGATCTGGTTCTGAATCATCTGCATCAGCATAATCCTCTTCCTCGCCTACACTGAAAGATGCCTGTGCAGGAGGATCGATTTCTGATGGACCAGTAGCACTCAAAGTTATGCCGGTTTCCTCGTTGTCTGCATTCAAAACCTCTACTTCACCGGAGCTATCCAAATCAATTGGAGTTGCTCCTGCCGTGAAACTTACTTCCAATTTTCTGCTGGAACAGTTCTGTACAGAAATACCGATCTCTGGTTCTATAATTGAAGAACTTTCGGATTCAATATCTTCTGCACTTGTTGGAGCTTCGTCAGCTTTATACCATGAACCGCCCGTATCCTTCGATTCCCATTTCAAGTCTGTCGCATTCCATACCCTTGAGGTGGGTACAAATACAAAAGACATGGAAGTCCAGCGCAGATTGACCAGATATGTATCGGTAGAGGTCAGGCTGTCTAATACTTTTATGGTAATTTTCTCATCGTTAAAATTTGAAGTCAGTCCTTCTGAAATTTCGGATTCATCACTGGCAGAACCCTCGTCAATACTGAGGGTACCCTCACTAGCGTAATCTAAATCATCCGCAGAAGCTACGGAAATAAAACTGCTCCACGCAACCAGACCTGCTGCTAAAATATAAGAAATTCGTTTTTTCATATTCGTAATCTCCCATCTATGTATATATCACCTTGAAAGTTTTCAAAAAGTAATCCCGTTCAAATAAATGGTCAGACTATTTGCACAGCCGTATCGCTTGCGAAAGCAACAAAGCTGCTTGGAAATTTTCCAAGGTATCAAAACACATGCTGTTATCTATATATCGTCGGAAAACCAGATTTTATTAACCTTCCGTCCCGGACAGGCGACAGAGAAAACTGCCGCTCTCTTATCAAATATTAAGCTCTTTTCTAACATTTTGGAATTTTTCAAAAATACAAGACAAAAATCAGTTTGCTGGTTCAATGATGCAGGTTACGGGAATAATGGTCTGAAATTCGCTATTGTCCAAAGGAACTGCAGGTTCCCCGCCTAATGCAATTAAAAATTTTTCTGTGGTCGGTTCTCCCTTCTTTTCCGGATCAGAATTTGCAACTGCTTTCCCAACAACGGGATTACCGTTCGCAAGCTCCAGTGTGATGCCGTTATCCAACGTGACCAGAGTCTTGGTAAAGTCCTTATCATCTGTTAAGAAATGGGCTTCGACTGCGCTGCTGGAATAATTTTTCAACGTGACCGGAATTTTTGGAATACCATCAGCAAATTCCTTCCCGCTCTTTGTGGTCCAGGAGCCTTTTGCATTTGCAGCAGGTTCCTTCCATTTTAATTCTATTGTGTCCCATACCCGGTCTGCCGGATGGAAACAGAATTCCATTTCTCCCCAGTCGATTTCCACACGGTAGCGGTTCGATGGAGCAGGTGCGTCGTAAGTAATGGAGATTGACCCTCCTGTGCTGTTATTCTGTTTGCTGATGGATTCAACCTCATCGCTGAAGATATTATCCGCATGGGCGAATGAATCAATGCTGCTCCATAAAATCAATGCTGCTGCTAAAATACAAGCTCCTCTTTTTTTCATGTTATCCTCGCTTTCCAACATATATGCCAAGGGCTGCGGCACCTGCACTCTGATAACTGTCTTTTTCGTACATCATCAGGTACAGTGTCAGCTGTTTTCCTGCCTTTACCTTTTTGTTCAACGGAATCTCTTTAATATAGCTTCCAGGCTCAATCAGTCCACATTCTCCCAGTATCCGCTTTTTTTTATCCAGGACACGTACCCGTAACCAGAAGTCATTATCCGGCTCAGAAGTCAGATAAAGCTGTAATGCCTTTTTTTTCATGACAGGCGTGGCACAGAGCGTAACAGATTTTCCTTCCTGAATCTGCAAACGGTTATAATTCCAGGAAGGGTCCAATCCGGAAGGAGTACCTTTTATCATATTTTTATCAAAATACGGCTTTATGAACTGCTGTTGTTTCAGTGTGGTCCGGTTCTGAACCATATATATACATATCGTCAGCAGCGCAATAAAAATCAAGCTGAGCGATAATAGAATCCTTTTCTGGCCTTTTTCAAACTCAAACACATTTCTCCTCCAAGTGCTGAACGTATCGTTGTTTTGTAAAAAACTTCGGTCTTTCAGATTATCCTGCCATAAAATATGCCGTTTTCAGATTTTTGGCAGATATGATTCGTCCAGATTATTAACAAACGATATTTTAGTACCCTTATCAGCTTACAATGATTTTTACATGGTCGATTTTTGAATTCATTAGTGCCTTTTCGCCGGAATCCGGGTCGTAAAAATCCAGAATAAAATATCCCTTGTAGGTTCCGGACTGCAGAGCAATCCCATCCAGGTTCAGTGTCATGGATTTCAACTCTTTTCCAGCCTTTACAAGACCGGATTTTGCAATGGGCACATTTGTTTCACCGGACTGTATGTAAAGCGTGGCAGCCATATCTTTATTTGAGGCATTTGGATTCTGGAGCAGAATGGAGACCTGTTTCGAAACAAGATCTGCCTGTGCTTCCAGACTGTATCCCAGGCTGACTGCTCCGCCACCGTTCGATTTATTTTTTTTGCTGTTGTCATTTTCTATTCTTGTGGCGTAATCGTCCTCCGGTGGCAGAATAAAATCCAGTTTTTTGGATACTGAGGTAAACCATAGTATGGCAATTGTGGCAACAAGTGCAGCAATTCCAGTAAGCAGGCCACTGCACAGAAGCGCAAATATTTTCTGGCTTTTTAAAAGTGCAAGGTATGCATTGTTTCCAACCTCAATATATCCGCAGTGCTGAAAGAACGGTTTGAAATTAGCACCCGGTTCAGAAACAGACAGAATTTTCCCGCCCAACATAACGGTGGCAATTTTTTCCTTACGGTTGTCTTCAAACGTTTCTCCAATGATGGTGTAATTTTTTTGGGGATACTGCCGTTCCAGTCCGCTTTTGGAATAACAGCGGATTTTCGTTTCGTTTACGGCGTATTTGGTATCATAATCATCCCGATTAAGCGCATTTAATGTGACGACCGTTCCCATAAATGTTACCCTCTTTCATGAAATGACAGATGTTTTGTGGACGGCGCATTTCAAAATGCACCGTTTATAAGTATAGCATAGATTTTTATTTTCTGCAACAAGGGGCGCAGGTCAGAACGACTCTACTTGCAGAAGTTTTTTCGCATTTTCATAAAATACTGCGTCCAGTATGTCCGCAGAAAGCCCGCTGTCCTTTAAGTACCGTATGGATTCTGTCTGTGAGCTCCAGGGGCTGTCGCTTCCAAAGAGTATGCGTTCTTTTCCATGTTTTTCCACCAGGCGGATAAATTGCGCAAGTGAAAGCTGTTCATTCTCTGTACGGTTCCAGTTAATGGTGGAATCCGTTTGTTTATCT
The DNA here is from genome assembly GCA_902795775.1 of uncultured Lachnospiraceae bacterium. Lineage (GTDB taxonomy): Bacteria > Bacillota > Clostridia > Lachnospirales > Lachnospiraceae > Butyribacter. The sequence continues at coordinate 4,683 of CADBMP010000115.1, forward strand.
GCCTCACCGGAATCTGTGTAAAGGGATTTTCCGGCTTCTGGTAAAATGTTCTGTGACAATGGATTTGATTTCCTGTCCCTTAACGGTGTCAAGGAAAAAGAAGTATCAAAATAAACATCTGTACCCGCAAGCATATCCTCCACTTCATCCCAGCAGCTCCACCCTCCCATGTGGGCAAGCACAAGCTTTTTGGGCTTTATTTTTTCAATGACGGGAAGAATATGTTTTGGAACCGCATGGTCAAGTCCCGGAAAGCCCACATCAAAGCCGGCATGGATTACAACAATCAGGTCATTTTCACAGGCACATTCCAAAATGCGCATATTTTCAAGACTGTCAATATTGGAACCCTGATACACCGGATGGAGCTTAATGCCTTTTGCACCATGCATTTTTAATTCTCTGAGGATTTCTTTATAATTGGTATTTGACGGGTGAAGTCCGCCAAAGGAAAGTATGCCTGTTTCAGAAAAATATTCATTGATGCGGTAAGCAGTGTCATTGATGGTTCGGTACTGGGATTCGTTTGTTGCTACCGGAAGAATAACAGAGGTTTCCACACCTGCTTGTATCATGGAGGTGCGCAGACCGGAAAGAGTGCCATTTACATAATATCTGGTGCCGGATTTTTCAGAGAGGGATGCAAGTGCCCTTTCTGCGATTTTCTCCGGAAACGCATGTACGTGAAAATCAATTACCATAAAAATCCTCATTTCTGCGCTGCTTCTTGTGCACAAACGCTTTGTGCCGGGCAGCGCACAGACACAAAGCGCAGTGTGAAAATATCCCGCATAACAAAATCAGGATACAGGTTTCTTGTGTGACGGCGTGGAAACAGAGGAGTACGCTGTTGCAATCGGTACGGTCGTTTCCCTGTCGTAGCAGGAGAATGTGGCTTCAAGGAAGCTCTCCTCCGGTTTTGCCGTAAAAAGGCTTACCACAGGCACAATGACAAGTCCTGCAAGCATTGCGAACGCACCACAGTTGATTGGCGACTGTAAAATCACCGGAAATGCCGGGCGGAAAAAGATGTTCGCAAGCATTAAAACGGAGCTGAATAAAAAGCAGACATAGCAGGAGGCTTTTGATACGCGCTTGCTGTAAAGTGAATACATGAACGGAGCAAGGAACGAGCCTGCCAGTGCGCCCCAGGAAACACCCATGAGCTGTGCAATGAACGTTACGGCACTCTTATACTGAATCAGGGCCAGTATAGAGGAAATGGCAATAAATACCACAATCAGAATGCGGATGTAGAGCACCTGTTTCTTTTCGCTCATATTTTTAATGAAGTTATCCTTTAAAAAATCAATGGTCAGCGTGGAGCTGGAGGCAATGACTAAGGACGATAAGGTGGACATGGAAGCGGAAAGCACCAGAATCACAACAAGTGCAATGAGCACAGGTGACAGATTGGAAAGCATGGTCGGGATAATGGCGTCAAAACCGTCCTTCTCCACATTGACCTGGTCAGAAAACAGCCTTCCAAACCCGCCTAAAAAGTAAGAGCCGCCCGCAACGACCATTGCAAAAAAAGTGGAAATGATGGTGCCTTTTTTGATGGCGGATTCATCTGTAATCGCATAGAACTTCTGTACCATCTGTGGAAGCCCCCAGGTTCCAAGGGAAGTCAAAATGACCACGAACAAAAGGTTCAGTGGGTCGGGTCCAAAAAAGGATGCAAAAATTCCCGGAGCGTCTGAGGCGGCCGGGTCATTCACTTTGGCAAGACCGGTCAGGGATTCCATGAAACCGCCCTTGCTCATGAGGACTGCGGCAATGATGATGATGATGCCAAAGAGCATGATGATTCCCTGGATAAAGTCATTGATGGCAGTAGCCATATAACCGCCTGCAATTACATAGATGGCGGTAAGGACAGCCATAATGACAATGCAGACAGAGTAATCAATGTGGAATGCCATTTTAAACAGACGGGATAACCCATTGTATAAAGAGGCTGTGTAAGGAATCAGGAAAATAAAGATGATGACAGAGGAAGCGATTTTTAATGCGGGGCTCTGAAAACGCTTTCCAAAGAATTGTGGCATGGTGGCAGAATCTAAGTGCTGTGTCATGATTCTGGTCCTTCTTCCAAGAATGACCCATGCGAGAAGGGAACCCACAAGTGCATTCCCGATACCGATCCATGTGGCAGAGATTCCGTATTTCCAGCCAAATTGTCCGGCATACCCCACAAAGATTACGGCAGAAAAATAAGAGGTGCCGTAAGCGAAAGCGGTCAGCCATGGACCCACAGAACGTCCGCCAAGGACGAAGCCGTTTACATCAGTTGCGTGTTTTCTGCAGTAAAGACCAATGCCGATCAAAACTGCAAAGTAAAGAATCAGAATTACCAGTTTCATAATATTTTAAACCTCTTTCTGCGCTGCGTATATATTTGTTATCCGCCGAGCACCGGTATTCCTGTATTTTTGCAGGAAACATGACCAATGGGACTCATGACCAATGAGTCCTAATGTCTTCACAGGCAGCGCACCGGGAAGACAATGCATTCTCATGGCATGTTAGTGAACAGTTTAAGCAGAAAGCATCGCGTCCGCTGACATGTGAGGCGTGACAGACAACTCTACCATGTTATCACAGCAGGGTCATAAATGCAAATTTCAAAATTATTTTTCACATGATTTCCTTATGGTTTTCTTGGCATGAAAAGAGCCCGTCAATAGACGCTCTATTGGTGGGCCCATATAAACAAATTCATAAAGAAATGAGTTTTTATGAATGGTTTGTGGCTTTGACTTCTCCATGATGATACCAAGTCCTGCCATTTTTGGTGGTAAAGTAAATCGTCTCTCCAACCTTAACATCGGAAATGTTTTTTTGAATCTTAAATTCAGGGTCGCTATAAATGACAGTTCCAAGAGGTTTTTTGCCATTTGTGCTTCCTACTTTAATTTCAATCAGTTCCTTTGGATTTCCAGCTGAGTCTGTTTCAATCTTAAATGCGTCCGGTGCTCCACAGAATTCTTTCCGGTGAAGATTATTTATGTCATTTTTTACAATAGGATCATATCCTTTGTCGCTTTCATATGGAACATGACAGCTGACGCTCCAGCATGCTGCGACATATTCGTTTGCTACAAACGACTTACAGTTGCTAATGGCTGAATCCATGTTTTCTTTTCCATAATCTTAGCCTCCTTTAAAAAAAATTTCCTGACAGATATTATGTGCGGCGATTATGCCGCACCTTACATATTCGTTTTCATGTAACGGTATTCCTTTTGATGACCACTCCTAATCCCAATGACAATGAGTAAAAAATATATCAGAATCCATTTATAATATAGCATAATTATCAGAAAAATGCAATTATTTCAGGGGATTTCCATGTGGCAGGAGAAAAGTTTGTGAAAATTTTATGATGCTTTTTGGTATTTTATGAAATTCCTTGTGCAAAGTATACAGACTAAATTCGCCATTTTCGGCATGTAAGCTTCTGATTTCGCTATTGTCACATGGGTTTAGATTTGTTAAAATGAATAAAAGGCTGTAAAAGGAAATTATTGCCCTTGCGGGCAAAAGGCGGGCGGCGCAGGCGGGCAGGAGTCAGAAAATCCTCCTCCTGCTCGATCATGGGCATGAATGTGTGAAGTTCAGCTATTGGATTATTGGTATAAAAGGGAGACAGAATATGGAAGAAAATACACAGGAAATGGAAAATGATGTGGAGAAAGAAAAGAAAACAGGACTGAAAAAAAATCTGACCACATTGAATGCATGGGCACTTTCCTTCGGCTGTGCCATCGGCTGGGGTGCTTTTGTGATGCCTGGAAATACATTTCTGCCAATGGCTGGACCTTTAGGGGCTTTGCTTGGATTAGCCATTGGCGCGGTCTGTATGCTCATCATTGCAGCAAATTTTCATTATATGGGGAAGAAGTATCCGGATACGGCGGGTGGTTCCTTTACATATACAAAAAATATTTTTGGCTACGACCATGGTTTTTTATGCGCATGGGCATTCGGGCTTGCTTATTTTTCCATTTTCTGGGCAAATGCAACGGCATTTGTGCTGATTATACGGAATCTTCTGGGACCGGTGTTTCAGGTGGGTTTTCATTACAGCCTGGCCGGGTATGATATTTATTTTGGTGAAATTCTGGTAACGATTTTCATTATTGTTTTCTTTGGCTTTTTTAGCTGCCGCAGTCAGGGGCTGAGCAGGGGAGTGGAAACACTTTTGGCAGTTGTTGTGGTGGCAGGTGTGGTTGTGATATCCTGTGTGGTCTTTGGAAAAAATGAAACCGGACTTTCCGGCTTTTTGCCGGCATTTTCAGAAGGAAACAATGCACCGGTAGAAATTTTGAATCTGGTGATTCTGGCTCCATGGGCATTTGTGGGATTTGAATCCGTAACACATTCCTCTGAGGAGTACAGATTTTCTTACGGGAAAAAGGGCTTTCCCGTGATGGCAGGAGCAATCGGTGCAGGAGTGCTCGTTTATGGCCTCATGACATTGGTTTCCACGCTGCATATACCGGAGCGGTATGCAGATTGGAAGGAGTATATTGACGATGCGCCAAATTTAAGCGGGGCAGAGGCACTTCCGGCGTTCCATGCAGTCTGGGTGTCTTTTGGCAAAGGCGGCATGGTGCTTTTGGGAGTGGTCATTGTGGCTGCAGTCTCCACAAGCCTGATCGGGCTGTATCGTGCCATCAGCAGGCTTTTGTACGCCATGTCTGAAGAAGGAATCATTTCAGAAAATTATTCCGAATTAAATAAAAATGGGATTCCGGTGTATGCCATTAAAAGAATCATGCTTGTTTCGCTTGTGATTCCGTTTGTGGGAAGAACTGCAATCGGCTGGATTACGGATATTCTTACCATCAGTGCGGCACTGGCTTATGGTTATATTTCTGCATGCAGCTACCATACGGCAAAACAAGAAGATGACCGGAAAATGAAAGTGCTTGGACTTGTGGGCATCATTATTTCCGTATTGTTTTTTTGTTTCCCGATTATCCCGAATTTGTGGTCGCTTTCGTCTCTTGCGTCCGAGTCGTATCTTCTTTTGGTGGTCTGGAGTATTTTGGGATTTTCCTTTTTCCGGCTTGTTTTTCAGAAGGACAAGAAAAACCGTTTTGGAAAATCTACGGTGGTCTGGATTGCATTGATTTTCCTGATTTTCTTTGCATCGACCATGTGGATGCGCCAGTCTGTCCATGTGACCACGCAGAAGGTCATTGAAAAGACGGACGCTTTTATGACCCGCGAACGCACAAGCAGGGAAACGGAGGAGGTACTGGAAAAAAGGGAACAGAATTTTCTGAGTCGTCAGATGGAGAAAATATCTGATACGCTCATGACGAACAGCCTGATTCAGATGGCGCTTATTTTTATCAGCCTGTTTCTTATGTTCAATATTTATTCGATTATGAGGAAACGGGAGATGAAGCTGGATCATGACCGCGTGCAGGCAGAGGAGAGCAGTAAAGCAAAGACGACGTTTCTTTCTAATATGTCGCACGATATCCGGACACCGATGAACGCAATTGTTGGTTATACAAATCTGGCGAGAAATCCGGGAACCGGGGAGAAGGAGATGAAAGAGTATCTAAATAAGATTGCCATGTCAAGCAGGCATCTTTTAGATTTGATTGATGATGTCTTAGAGATGAGCCGGATTGAAAACGGAAAAATGGAGCTGAATGTTTCCAATGAGGATTTGTTTGATATTATGCAGGGCGTGGAGGATATGTTCGCCATGCAGATGGAGGAAAAAAAGATACAGTTTACAGTGGATGCGAAGCACATTATGAACCGGTATGTGCGCTGTGACCGGCACAGGCTGAACCGGGTGCTTTTGAACCTTCTTAGCAATGCCCTGAAATTTACATCTGAGGGTGGCTGCATCAGCGTGGTCATGGTGCAGTGGAAAGAGGCGGAAAACGGGATGGCTTCTTATGAAATCAGGGTAAAGGATTCTGGAATTGGGATGAGCGAGGAGTTTGTGGCAAAGGTGTTCCAGGCGTTCGAGAGGGAGAGGACTTCAACAGTGAGCGGGATTCAGGGTACCGGTCTTGGGATGGCCATTACAAAAAACATTGTGGAAATAATGGGTGGAAAAATCCATGTGAAGACAAAGGTGGGTGAAGGAACGGAGTTTATTGTATTTGTCCGCTTTGAAACGATAGAGAAAGAAGAATTTAAGAAAGAAAAGGAAACAGGACCTGCGGTGAAGATGCCTGGACAGAAGCTTGATTTTTCAAAGCTTAAGGTTCTTCTTGTGGAGGACAATGAAATCAATCAGGAGATTGCGTCGCTTGTTCTGGAAGAGGAAGGGATTTCTGTGGAAATTGCCTCAAATGGGGAGGAGGGGGTTGAAAAACTTAAGGATTCAAAGCCTGGGTATTTTGATGTGGTCCTGATGGATGTGCAGATGCCGGTCATGAATGGGTATGAAGCAACGAAAGCCATTCGGGGGCTGGAGAATGAGGCACTTGCGAAAATCCCGATTATCGCCATGACCGCGAATGCGTATGCAGAGGATATCCAAAATGCCGAAGAAGCAGGGATGGACGGGCACATTGCAAAACCATTCGACCCGGATAAGCTTTTGGAGGTGCTGGCGAAGATTTTGAATTGAGGATATGATTATGTTGATTTGAGCCTCGGCGTGGAGGTGTTTTTATGGGAGCTTATATGAATCCGGGAGAGAATCAATTTCAGATTGCAGTAAATTCTAATATTTTTTAAAGAAGTTTCCATCAGAGCCGGCTTGTTTTATAAGGATGATTTTTTTGTTGCTTTCGTTTCTGCCCTCGTTCCTGATTCTGATTGCTTCCAAATCTAGTACGTTTCCGCCCATAATATCACCAATCCCTTCTTTTACATGTTCATAATTTTTGGCCAGTCCATTTGCCACCTGTTTTGTCAGGTCGCGGAGGACTTCCTTTGTA
>CADBMP010000116.1 GCA_902795775.1 uncultured Lachnospiraceae bacterium
AATGTGACAGGCGGCATGGAGCTGCCAAAGCAGGAATTCATTGGTGTCATTAACATTGTAGGCGAAATTGGGGCTTCCACCGGGAACAGCTACTTAAATCCCGGTTCCGTATACAACCATGATCTGTATATGAAATATGTGGACGAAATGGAACATTCGGACTTAAATAAAGGCATTTTTCTTTATGTGAACAGTCCCGGCGGTACGGTTTATGAGAGCGATGAATTATATCTGAAGTTAAAGGAATACAAAGAAGTGACAGGGCGTCCGATCTGGGCGTATTTTGGCTCCCAGGCGTGCTCTGGCGCATATTATATTTCCATGGCGGCAGATGAAATCCGGGCGAACAGGAACTGTTGGACAGGCTCGGTGGGCGTCATCATCTCCCTGACGAATCTAAAGGGGCTTTACGACAAACTCGGCATCAAGGAGATTGATATTACCAGTGGAAAAAATAAGGCAATGGGTGCTGCCGGTTCGGATCTGACACCGGAGCAGGAAAAGATTTTGCAGGGTCTGGTCGATGAAGCTTATGACCAGTTCGTAGACATTGTAGCGGAAGGCAGGGACATGAACGAAAGCAGGGTGCGCGAACTGGCAGACGGCAGGATTTATACGGCAAAACAGGCTTTGGAAAATGGCATGATAGACGGTCTTGAAAATCTGGAAGATACAAAGGCGGCGTTCGTGGAGAAGCTGGAATGTAAAAAGGATATTCTTTTTTACGAGCCGGAAAATACTGTGGGAGATTTCTTTAGCGGCCTGTTTGGGAAGATTGAAGAACTTCAGCCAAAGTCAGAGGCTAATTTGGCTGAAGATATTTTGAATGACCGGAGAAATGGGGTGTTAAAATATTATGCAGAATAATGAGAGCAGCGCAGAACGTGTCTATGCCGGTTTTTTTGTGCGGCTGGCGGCATATGTGATTGACTGGCTGATTGTGGGCGCAGCACTTTTGGTCATAAAAATACCCATTTGGATTTCCGTATTTTGGGGCGGCAGTTTTTTGATGGATGATTTTATTTTCCGGTATTCTGCCTATGATATTTTGATTTATCTTTTAAAGGTTGTTTATTTTGTCCTGCTGACGTATTATACCGGAGCGACCCTGGGCAAAAAGCTCATGAACATTGCTGTGGTCAGCGAGGAAGACCGGAAACCAACGTTTTTTGAGATTGTTTACCGGGAGAGCGTAGGGAAGTTTTTATCAGGGCTTGTTTTTTCTGTGGGATATATTATCATTGGCCTGGATAAAAAGAAAAAGGGGCTGCATGACCATCTGGCTGATACCTGTGTAATTTACCGGCACAAAAAAATGGTCTATGTGGCAGCACCGGTGACAGTACAGAAAAAGCCGTACATTTCCACACAGGCGGCATCGCAGAACCAATACAGGTCTTCCGGGCAGGATTCATATGTTCCGGCAGGGCAGAACACAGATATGTTTTCCGGGCAGAGTCAGCAGATGGAAGTACAATCAGAATACCAGAATTTTGAAATCCATGCAGAGCCAGAAGATATTAGCGCAGGACAGAGCGGCAGCTTAGACCCGACTGAAACAAGCGCAGGACAGAAGGATTTAACAGAAACGTCTGGCGTGGAAGAATCCGGTATATCAGATGGGAAAATATCAAATTATGGGGAGTAGGCCGGTATGCATGAAATGAGTTATGTTATCCGGTTCGTCAACCGGGCAATCGAAACAGCGGAAGAACGAAAGGCAGAACGGGTCAAGCGGATTTTGGTTTCTGTGGGAGAAATGACAGATGTATTGCCGGAATATCTGCATCGTTATTACCCGTCTGCTGTCAAAGGGACCATTTTGGAAGGGTCTGTTCTGGAAACAAAAAAAGAACCTGTCTGCGTGCTTTGTGCGTCCTGTGGGAAGGAATATCATCCTGAAAAAGACAACGGGTATGCCTGCCCCCGTTGTCATGGAACAGAGGGGAAAATCACCGCCGGACGCGGCGTGGTCTTGGAACAGGTGGAGTTAGAAAGTTAGAGTGTGATGCCCTGCATACAAAGGATTATGTTAAATGCTCCCATGGGAGGAAGCTGCAAAATGGGTGATGCCCTGCATACAAAGGCTTATGGGTGGAAATGAAAACGAATGGAGAGAAAAACATGGGAAAAGTAGAAATTATTGATTTAAAGGCAAATGTGTTAGAGGATAATGATAAGCTTGCGGCAGAAATGCGGAAAAGGTTAAAGGCGGAAAAAACCTTTCTTTTGAACCTGATGAGCTCGCCGGGAGCCGGAAAAACCACAACGCTCCTTCAGACAGCAAAGAAGATTGGGACGCAGATTTCCATGGGAATCATGGAGGCAGATATTGATTCAGATGTAGATGCGGTGAAGTTAAAAGAAGCCGGGGTCCGCACAATACAGCTCCATACCGGCG
>CADBMP010000117.1 GCA_902795775.1 uncultured Lachnospiraceae bacterium
AAAAAATATCTTTAAAGAATATCTTAAAAACAATCTTTAAGAATTATCATTAAAAATGATCTTTAAAGAACAAAACATTTTCAACGTGAAAAGAGGGAAATCAAATGGAAAAAAAAGTCAGTATTTCAGATGCAGCAAAACAATTATCCGTAGAGACGCATGTTCTCAGATACTGGGAATTAGAGCTCGGGCTTGATATTGCAAGGAATTCACAGGGACACCGCTTTTATAAACCGGAAGACATCCTGCTTCTGAAACAGATCAAATATCTGAAGGAACAGGGTTTCCGTCTGCAGGCCATTAAGCTCCTTTTAACAGATATCAACAACACCTACACCATGAACAAAGAGGAGCTGTGGGAGCTTAGGGATTATCTGAACGGACAGGTGCAGCAGGACGAAGCGGCTGTGTTTCCGGAAACACATACGGCACAGATTATGCCGCTCCATCCAAAAAATAACGAAGCTGCCAAAAACATTTTTAAACCTGCAAAATATAATTACAAACAGGCAGAAGAAAAACTACGTGCCTTTGAAAATATGATGCGCAGCATGATAAAATCCACACTGCAGGAAATGACCTCTGAATCCGAGGAACGTATCTGTGAAAAGATTTCCACAAAGCTTTTGAAAGAAATGAACTATCTGGAACGACAAAAGGACGAGCTTCAGGAAAAGCAGCTGTCTCTTTTACAGGATATCCTGACGGAATTAAAAAAAGACGGAGCCGAAGCTGCCGCCACTGCAGAAACAGCTTCCGGCAGGCACCGCCAGAAAAAGAAAAAGGAACGTGGCAAAAAGCTGTTTGCGAAGTCCGGGGAATAATGCTATAATTTTGTTGCATAAGCAAAAACAGCCGCTTGTATAAGTAAAAGATTGGAGAATATTATGACTGAACCAGAAAAAACCATACAAAACCGGGAATTATCAGAAACGCGCTATGCCTTTGACCTGGAACGCGTAAAAACCATTTGGGAAGAAACAAAAGAAACAGACTGCACCGTTTCCGTGCATGGTCCCGGATTCCCCAGGTATTTTCATAAAACAGCAGATTTTCTGCTTTTGATTTATGAACAGTACCAGAACAAAGTGCAGGGAAAATTTGAAGAATATACCTTGGAAGACTGGAAAAAAAGCAATCAGGAGCTCTACGCAGACGTTACCGGAGCCAATTACGAAACCAGCTTTGCCAATCCTGTATATGCAAGGGAAGCACTGGGCATGGAGTTTTCAAAAACACTCTGCTCCCTTTACACAGAGCTTCGCAGCCAGATTGTTTATCTGTTCGAGGACAAGCTTTTTCATCTGTGCAGCAGTACCGAGCTTTTCCTGGAAATTTATTTTCTTCTGGAAGATGGAACCACCACAGAAAAAGAAGTGCGCCACGCCATTTATTCTTATTTTTCCGATTATATGGAACCGTTTCTGGAAGAACGTTTAAAGGACACCTTTGACCCTTCCAGAAATTTTGCAGCAGATATCATTATGAACAGTGACCTGTCAGACCTGTCTTACCTTTACCGTTTTGGCGAATACATTACGGAAAATGAAATAAAGACCGCAGAATACCTGAACACCCTGACAGAACAGGAAATACACGATATGGCGTTTACCTTTACAGATGGCTACCGTCGTGGGTTTGACCTGTATCAGATTGACATAAGCAAAAAACATACCGTCAATATCCGCTTCCACCTGGGATTTGAACGCATGATCCGGGCCATTATCAAACAGTTTGGCGCACTGGGGTTAAAGCCTGTCATCTACCGCGCCGGAATCAGCATCGGTGAACGGAATCTGCGTGGAAAAGCAGGATATTTTGGTGCTGCGCCAAACAAACAGTACGAATATGACCACCGGATGGATGATGTCCTCTTTTTTGACAAAGCATATGCGGATAAACGCCTCCAGTGCCAGAAACATCTCTTTGAGCACCATAAGGCATTATTAAATGACTTTGCCGGTCCCGCTGTGATGGAGACGTTTGGCGAAGTTCCATTTAATCCGGTCAAAAGGAAGGAAGCTCTTTATTATTCCGAAAAACAGCAGAAATGGAAAAAGGAATATCAGGCAGAAGCCGGGATTCTGACCAACCAGTACATTCCCGGAGAGGAAACCAGCTTTTCCATCATCTCGTATCCACTGCCTGAAATCGGGGAAAAATATAAAGAAATCTTTAAAGAGACAATTCGTGTCAACACACTGGACCAGGAAAAATATCTGCACATCCAGAATGCCATTATTGACGCACTGGACCTTGGAACACATGTGACCATTACCGGCAGGGGCGCAAATAAGACCAGTCTGACTGTAGCACTGGCTCCATTGAAGCATCCGGAAAAGGAAACCAGATTTGAAAACTGCCTGGCAGATGTGAACATTCCTTTGGGCGAAGTATTTACTTCCCCGAAATTAAAGGGAACCGAAGGCACACTTCACGTCACAAAGGTATTTTTAAACGATTTAGAGTACCACGACCTAACCCTTTGTTTTACCGATGGCGTGGTAACAGACTACTCCTGTAAGAATTTTTCTTCTGAGGAAGAAAACAAACGCTACATTCTTGAAAATGTACTTTTTCACCACAAGACGCTCCCAATGGGAGAATTTGCGATTGGCACAAATACGACAGCATATACCATGGGCAAAAAATATGGCATTTCCCATCTGCTGCCCATCCTGATTGCAGAAAAAACAGGACCTCATTTTGCTGTGGGCGATACCTGTTTTTCCCATGAGGAGGATCTGGTCACTTACAACCCGGATGGAAAACAGATGATCGCAAAGGAAAATGATTTTTCCCTCCTGCGGCATACCGAGCCAAACAAGGCATACTTTAACTGCCACACCGATATCACCATTCCTTATGATGAATTAGGTGATATTCTGATACACAAAGAAAATGGTGAAAAAATTCCTCTGATACGGGATGGCAGATTTGTACTTCCGGGTACGGAAGAATTAAATAAAGCCCTGCTTTCATAAGCAGGGTCTTTTTATCTGCTGCAGTACAACTTTACCATGCGCCGCCTCCTCCTCCGCCGCCGGAGAATCCGCCGCCCGAAGAACCGCCGGAATATCCACCAGAGCTTCCGGAAGACGGTACCGGTGGAACTGCACTCTTCGTACATGAATTCAACATCTGGTTACACCAGAGCGGTGAATAAATAAACGCCGCATCATTGGAACGGTACCATGCCGGCTGTGGTATCTTTATCTTTTCAAAATGCTTCGTCCATGCTGTCCCTAATCCAAGTACCGCTGCATACGGCAGAATGTGGTAGAAATACTCCGGGTCCTCAAAAGATAATACAACGATCCGGTCATATTCCGCTTCTTTAATAAATGTGCGGAATCCATAAAGCCTGCCCGCTAACTCCGTACTTTTTTTCGTGCGTTTCTCCATGATCAGGGAAAAGAAGAACAGCACTGCCTGGGACGCCAGATTTACATAAATATGTTCTTTTGTGGGATAAGAATCATATATCCATACTACGAACATTACTCCCATTGCATATAAAGCTGCACCGGTCAGGATACGGAACACGCCCTTTCCGCTTTTTGTGCTGATATTATCAAAGCCCTTCCACGCCCGGAGCATGCCAAAGAACGATACGACCGCCGTAAACAGGGTAATATAAAGACCGTCAAACCCGTCCATGACCAGACAGAATACAGCCATGTTAAGGGCCATGAACAGCGCACATGCAAACCGGCTCATGACAGAGGCTCCTGTAAACACTTCACTGTATTTCTCTTTATAAGCAGCCACAGCCTCCTCTTTTGATTTTTCAAACGGTTCCCGAAAAGACGATGGAGCCTTTTTTGTATGAAATGCTTTTCTGCCTTTGAACAGTCCGTTAAAGAATGTCCGCACAAACTTTTGCTCCTCATTTCCCATCTCTTTTTCTTTATGAAGAATAAAATGCTTTTTCTCCGGTTCAATGGAAATATAACCTTTATCTGCCAGATAAAATACCATGGTCATCATCTCTGAATCCTCTAACACTTCATCTAACGCATATCCCACTTCTGCCGGTGTCATGTTGTCCGGAGGATAAAATTCCACCGTTTCCACAATCTTCTCATCCCGTCCGAAACGGATCCACAAAAGGACTGCCAACGCTCCAGTCACAGCAGCAACAATTACAATCAGCATGATGCCTGACTTATGTGCTTCTAAAAAGCTTCTTGCTTCTGACCAGTAGCCTTCTTTGAGTTTTGTGTCACGAAGCGTCACGCCATATCCTTTTGGAAGGTTTTTTCCTTTTAAGATGATTGTCTTTTCCTCTGTTGTGACTTTAAATTTTTCCTTCCATGCTGCCGGATCGCTCTTCCCATATTTCCCGGCATAAATCTGCATATTTTTCCAGTCGGTTCCTCTTGGCAGGTTAAGGGTCAGCGTGGATTTCCGGATGGAAGTCGCCCATTCTGTTGGCAGCATATTCTGTGCCAGAAAATCAGCCGTTCCATCCGTATCCTTATAATATTCTATCTGATAATGGATAATGTAAGTCTTGTTTCCGGTAATATACTTCTTTGCGTCCCCAATACGGATGACCTTATTGTTCTTGGATTCTTCGACTTTATATTTATCCTTCTCCACAGATATTTTTTTAATGTCATAAGTTCCATCCTTTGCCATGGGAATATTCCTGGTAATCCCATGATGGCTCTGGCGGAAATCCAACTGAATTTTCTCCGTAATGGATGCGGTATGGGATTTGTCAAAATCCACTGTCACATCAAACGTCTTTGTCACATAATCATCCGGATCAGAATCCTCATATTCCTCAGCATGAGCCCCTGTACAGGAAAAGAATAAGGAAAAAAGGAAAATCCAGCCTGCAATCAGTGTATATATTTTTCTTTTTTTCATCAGAATTTCACCTGCACATTCCCGCGTTCTGCTGCGTCTGCCACTTCAAACATCGTCTGTTTTTCAAAATGGAACAAAGAGGCAACGATATTGGTCGGAATCACCATCACCAGATTGTTGAAATCACGCACAACGGCATTGTAAAATTTTCTGGCATTTGCAATATCTTCCTCCACTTTCTGAAGCTGTACCTGTAAATCCATGAAATTGGTGTTCGCCTTTAAATCCGGATAATTTTCCGCCAGCGCAAAAATGTTTCTCATGGCTCCGCTTAACGCCGCCTCGCTCTTTATGCGTTCCTCCATGTTTCCGGTGCTGCCGGCAGCATTTCTGGCTGCAATTATTTTTTCCAGAGTCTCGCTTTCATGCTTTGCATACCCTTTTACGGTTTCTACAAGGTTCGGGATTAGATCAAAACGTTTTTTCAAATATACATCCATGGTAGAAAACGCTTCCTCCACCTTGTTTTTTCCCCGTATCAGTTTATTGTAGCTGATGATGAACCATAGTACCAGAAGCACCACCACGCCAATGATAATGTAAATTACCATCCGCACTTCCTCCTTTTTCATATTCTTTTTTACATAAGAATACTATAATCAGAGGGTAATTGCAAGCTCTCCATCCTTTTCATCAATCGTAATGACATCCCCCAGGGAAACATCTCCCGAAAGAATCTTCTTTGCCAAAAGCGTTTCCACATGTTTTTGCAGATACCGCTTGAGCGGCCTTGCACCAAACGCCGGTTCATATGCCTTTTCTGCGATAAAATCTTTTGCCCTGCTGCTAAGCTCCACTCTTAATTCCTTTTCCTTCACCCGTTCATTTAAGTCTGCCATGATCAAATCAATGATTCCGGAAATATTTTCCTTTGTCAGCGGTTTGAATAATATGATTTCATCCAGGCGGTTCAAGAACTCCGGACGGAAACTGCCGCGAAGTTCTGCCATGGTCGCTGTCCTT
>CADBMP010000118.1 GCA_902795775.1 uncultured Lachnospiraceae bacterium
CTTGAAGAGATAGATCCAGATGAAGAAGTACAGGTTGAAACATTACCTCTCAAAAAGTCGAGTTAATTAAAAACAGCTATACTAGTAAATTAGCAATATGAAACAAATAAGTTGTCTTCCCCACTCCACCTTTATTATTAAAAATCGCCAGTTGAATCATATCATATCCTCCGTTGAATACTTTTTTCGAATTAATAATCCACTTTATCATAACAAGTTTCTTAACTATTTAATATCTTGCATTTCCACCTTGCCATCGGATGTGCCTTCACCCTTTCCCACTCCTTTCCCATCCCTAACAAATATTCCGGTCTAAACTCTTTTTTTCTAAAACATTCCCAAAATTCCCTCTCATTTTCTTCAATAACTAACACGTCCCCAAGGAAATCCAACACATCCTGCCTGACAGCCTGCAAATCAAATTTTTCTCCATTGCGAAGAACAGGTCTTAATATCGTTCTAATCTGCTGTGCGGAAACTCCCGAAATACATTCAAACGAAAATTCATCAGGAACATTTTCTGCACCTATTGCACTATAGAACACAACACATTTTCTATACATATCCCAGTTGTCGTCACTTATCATGCGGAATTTAATCATATTATAAATATCATACAAATCTCTTGGTGCAGTACGGTTAAACAGGGCTACCGTCTTTGAGGCATATATTTCAACGGGTGCGACACATGCCACCATGATTTCATCATCCCGCCATGGTGTATACGCCTTTTTCAGTACCGGCTCTAGTATATGACACCGATTCATATAGTTGATTTCTATTTTCAGGTTATCTTTGTTCCCTCCAGCATTGTAATAACTGCATACAAAAGAATCTAATGCAAAATGATGCTTTGTCTTTTCAGATAATTCATAACCATTTGCCTCTATATATCTTTTTATCCGTCCATTGATTTTTTCTTTTATATCCTCCATTTCAGCTTTTTCCAGATTCTTTGAAAAATCAAGGTCAATATCAACGGATAATCTTGGCAGTTCCAAAAAGACTAGATTAATCGCAGTTCCACCTTTCAGCAAAAGATACTTTGACAGCAGATCATCTTGCTCAAAAAATTGTAGTATATCAGCCAGCCTGCATACTTTTTCGAATGTATCACGGACAAATCCTTTCTCTTTTGCCTGTTTTCCTAAAAATTTCTTATCATACTGCATCTCCATCCACCCCTTTTTCTGTCAGTTTTTTCACATTGTCCGGGGCATAGAGCCGCCACCGTCCATGATACACCATCTCATTCCCTTTCTGTTTCAACAGGTATCTTCTGCTCCCAGATATATGTTTCCGGCACTCACCAAAAAAAGAGTCCGGCAACAAAAATATATCATTCATCTGTTCCAGTATAAATCCTGCTTTCTGATACAAAAAACCATTTTGATAGACTTCCAGCGCATCCAATAGTTTTTTTTCGTTCAAAGATGGAATCAACTCCATGCAACGTAATGTTTCCTCCAAGCCCGCATTTTTTTCAAAATTATTGAGCACATCCACTACGGTCTGCTCTACTCCTGAAACACGCACTCCATATACCTCTCTGACGTCCATCCCATTCTTAGGTGCCATCCTATGATAATATACACCATCATAATCAAAATCCGAGAAACGACTCTCACAGGTCACATATACCTCATAATACACCTGATTAGCATATCCATATACCTCAAAAGCACTATGATGAGATATAAACGCACCCGGAAACAGATTCATGCCAATTTGGTAACGCGAAAAGACCGGCTGCTTCGTTTCCAAACTGATTGCAACATATCTGTCATGCTTTACCCGTTCAATATACCCTTTTTTCTGATAATCATATAAAATCGATGTAGCAGCTGCCCTGGACCCAGTCAGCTTTTCTACATCACGAATCGAAAAGCACCCTAATTCCAACATTTTCTCATAATGTTTCATCCAAATCACCCTAACATTATTTTTTTAATTTTATCACAATATTATTCTTATTTCAACAATAATGTGTTATTTTTAATATTTTGTTTTTTGAAAGCTCCATACAATCTCAATCTGATCCTTTGAATATACCCTAATCTCCTTCACAAAAGCATCCACCATTTCTTTTGTCAGCTTTTCAAATTTCACGCCCTCCTCCCCAATCAGTATTCCTTTCTTCTCATACTCTGCCTGTTCTGACCGAAGCACATCCACCGCCTGCTCCTGCCTGCTGATACTGTCTGACAGCTTTTTCAACATCGTATCATAAGACGATTTCTGCACCAGATAAGTCTCCTTATCCTTCATTCCCATTTTATAACTCTCATAAGCCTCCCTTGTATCATTCAGAAGTTTCTCCTTTGTTGCCATCATCTCACGCAGATGTTTCTCTGCTTTCTTTGCCTTTTCCTCATTCTTCTGCTGTTC
>CADBMP010000119.1 GCA_902795775.1 uncultured Lachnospiraceae bacterium
AGCGACAATATCTGCATTTCCCTTTTCGTCAGTTTTATATCTTCCTTCTCTGTGTATTTCATATAATCAGGATAAATACATGCCACTTTCTCCGTTTCTTCTATCGTCTGTGTAAGATACTCCCCTGGAACAGAAGCAAACTCCCCTTCATCCCTCAGTTTCTGTAAAAGTGGCAGCACCGCAGCACCCTCTAAGGAAACTAACCTCACAAAATGATACTCTGCAGCTTTTTCTACTGCTTTTTTGATATGCTCCCTCCAATGTTCATCTCCCAGGCGGAATAATATGATCCCCTTTAAAAGCTCATTTTCCATCCAGTAAATCCTTCTCTCATAGCTTTCAAAATAAGCTGTCAGAAAATTTGCCAGATCAAATGCCTCAAACAGCCTGTCACCTGCGATCAGACACCTGATCCTTACCATATACCGGTATCTGTCAAGGATCGTAAAAGTCCCCTGAACATCTGACTCATTTTCAATATACTTCTGCACCTGCTCTCCCGCATCCGTATACAGAGAAATCCATACTTCAAAAGCTTCCATATTTTTAAAAAGCTGTACTGCTTCCTGTTCTACCGCCAATTTATGAAAACTCTCACTGATACGTTTTGCAGACGGAAGCTGTCCTTTTACGATATGCTGCCTGGCCTGGATTCCAACAGAAACAAAGCACATTTCAATTTTCCCGCCGTGCAGTGCTGCTTCATATCCGGAAAGTGTCCTGGTCATGACTTCATACGGTTCCATCTTCCCTTTCTCAAAACCACTTTCTGCCAGTGCAATCGTCACCAGACCTTTTGCATATTTTCCAACGATGGCTTCTATCGGCTTTTCCATAAATCTGGCAATCTGCGTATCAGACTTCGACCACTCACAAAAATCCAGACCTCCATTCATGATCGTTGGCATATTTCCTGTAACAGACATCTCTGGCAGGACAATCTCTCCGTTTTTTATCAAACAAAAAACCTGTTTCATCATGCGGAGGATTCCCTTTGATCCCCTGTGCGGAAGTGCCAGATCCAGATAGGCTGACCAGACCTTCGCCTCCCTCTTTTCTTCTCTGGATGAAAGTTTGTCATTCTCAAAACGCAAAAGTTCCTGATACCAGTTTTCTGACTGTTCAGGCTGCAAAATCAGGTCATGGATCATGCTCATCCCTGCCATCAGCACAGGACTCTTTTTTATATCATCCTCCGGAAGTTCAAAATAGTAATCCTTTGTTTCGATGAAATGACCTACTCCCGGATGATTATGCGCATTTTTTATCAAAAGTTCTCTCACATTTTCTTTCGCTCCTGCCAGCCGGTAGAATTTGAGTGCATTCGGCACATCCCCCTGCATCTCATAAAAATACGCTCCTTTTCTATAATTTTCATCAATGCTTTCCTTTGACCAGCTTAAATTTCGTTTCCACTGAAAAAATCCGCATACCTCCGGACGGAATCTGTAATTTCCGTTCGGAAGATGTACGATCTGTGTCATGACCTTCCTGCAGTACTCCAGTACCTTTGGCAGTTCCGGATTTCCTGTAAGCATGACTGCCATCTGCTCTGAAAATTCATCATACCGGCACATCGCAAGAGCAAAATCACGAAACTCATCCGACCACTGCTCATACATCATCCCATCCCAGAGATGATAGATATCTTCCCACACCGCCTGTAAGACATCTTCGGAATATCGTATGCCTCCTGCCATGTGGTTCGTATAGTAGTAAAGAGCCCTTGGATACCCCTGGGAAGCCTCTGTCACCTTCGGTATATCTTCTTCCCTGATTTCCACTTCCCTATCAGCAAAAAACTGTCTGACCTCGTTTTCCCCGAAAACAAAATCAGATTCCACAATGCGGACAAAATTATAATCCTGCTCTTCCCCTGACAGTTGCTTCGGAAAAGCTCCTCTGGTAAGAATCAGAATCTGTCTGCCACCTTCCCTGAGAAGCTTTCTGACAAAGGTATAGTCCTCATCCTCTAAAAGCCACTGTGCATCCTCCATGATGACTACGGACTGCCTGATTTCTTCCGCAGCCGGTCTGTCCTGAATTTTTCCACGTCTGCAGAAAAGTGTCAGGACAGACTTTCTCCTGTAAAAATACTCTACTGCTGCAGACTTTCCCCATCCTGTGGGAGCCATCATGATTACCGGGAAAAAACAGCTTTCTGCCTTTTTTAGTTTTTGATAAACTTCCCGAACTTTAATATAGCCCAAAACCAAAGTCCTCCTTGTCTACGGCTGATATCTTTTGATATCTCTGCCTAAATTATCTTATATCATATCCCATTATAACACACATGAGCAAAAAGAATAGTACACCCAGG
>CADBMP010000120.1 GCA_902795775.1 uncultured Lachnospiraceae bacterium
GATGAAGATGTTTCTTACCAGAATTGGTTTTGGCTCCAAAGTGATTGTAACAGGCGACCTGACACAAAAAGATTTATCGCCTGGAACACAATCCGGTCTGGAACAATCCATTGAGGTACTCCGGGGAGTTGAGGATATTGGATTTGCCTATATGACGAATCAGGATGTAGTAAGGCATCCGCTTGTCCAGAAAATTGTAAAGGCTTATGATGAATATGACCAAAAAATGGAACGGAAACAAAAGCTGAAGGAAGCAAAGAAAAATGAAGGAGTAAGAAAGAGGAGAAAATAACGTGGAACCAGGAGCAAAGGAAAAAAGCATGAAAATAAACAAGAGCCTTAGAAACAGAATAATTGAAGATGTTATCATTTATCTTTCTCCCATCTTAGGGGGCATTGTCTTTTTTATTCTTCAGGAATTCAGACTCAAAGGACTGTTTGTGCAGACAATACTTTCTCTGGCAGCTTCCTGTGCTTTTTCCCTTTTTTTAAGAAGCAATCATTCTTTTTACCGGAACCGGATTAGACATCCCGTATATTTCTTTGGATGCTATCTGCTGTCGTTTCTGTGGCTGGGACTTAGCGGTTCTGAACGATACGGCTGTCTGTGGTTTCTTCTGGTGATATTTGCAGCACTTGATGCCGGGGCAGAGATTGCTGTTTTTTCAGAAATGCTGTTGATGCTGTCCTATGCTGTCATAACCATGTACACGACAATAAATTTCCGGTATTATATTACGTATTTCGTACTGGGACTTGTCATGACAGTCCTTTTTTCTGTACTTCGCAGATGGTGGGAAGCCGGTTATCTTCTTTTGATTCTGGTTTTTTTTGATGCTGCATGCCGTATTTTTATCTATGATTTTTCTGTCGGGGAGTTTTTTAAGAACGGACAGGTTTTGATACAGGAATTCATTAGTATTCTGGCTCTTACTCTGGTCGGGGTTTTTTATGTTACATTTCTTTCTCCGGGAATCCGGGTGGAACGGATTCTGGTACAAAATAGATTTGTCCGGAAAACGTTTGATGAGCATAAAGAAACAGAAGAATTACAAAAATCAGCAACCAGATTTGTCCGGAAAACGTTTGATAAGCATGAAGAAACAGAAGAAACAAAAGAAACACAAAAATCAGAAACAATACAAAAATTAAAAGAAATAGAAATCTTAGAAGAAACAGAAAACTTAAAGAAATCAGGTGCTGTAGAAACTGAACATACAGAGGATAAACCTGTTCTGCCGGATTTTGTTAAAACAGAGCCGGAAAAAATTGAAACTGAAATACCAGAGAACTCCATTGAAATAAAAACGAAGAAACAAAAAAATACAAAGCTTTCTGCAGAAACAAAAATCCTGCAAAAACTCCTTCAGCCGGACTTTCCTCTGGCAAAGAGGATGAAACAGTTTTCTGCTGCTTTATATAGACATTCTAAAAAAATTAGTATTCTTTCAGGAGGTGCTGCAAAACTTGTCGGCTCAGATGAACTTTTAGCAATAGCAGGCGGTTTTTACCATGAAATCGGCAGAATTACACCTTCCAGAAATTATATTCTTGCAGGAGAAAAAATTGCAAAAGAGGCAGGTTTTCCATCTTCCCTGATTTCAGTCATCAGGCATCATAGTCCATTGTTTGAGCTGCCAGAGACCAGAGAAGCGGCTGTTGTAATGTTAAGTGACAGTATTGTTTCAACAGAGGAATACCTGATAAAAAATGGGCAACGCAGCCAGATTACAGACAAGCAGCTGGTGGAAAACATTTTTCAAAAAAGAATTTCCAAGGGAAATCTGGACGAAGTTGATTTTACGAGCGAAGAGCTGGAGGCGCTGAAAAAATATTATATGAAAAATCTGTCCTCTATTGAACAGTAGGATGAAAACGCGCGCAATAAATTTGGTATAATAGTCTCGTGCTTCGCACGAGCCATTCGGAGTTTGCAAAAACAGCAAACTCTGTTATGCGCAGAAAACATGCGCAATAAAAATGGTATAATAGGAATGGAGTGTTATTATGACAATTTTTTTTGAAAAAGACACAGAAGAAGAAATTGAATTTGACTATGAATCATTGATAAAAAGGGTCATTGAAAAAGCCCTGGAGCATGAAAAATGTCCGTTTGAATGTGAGATCAACCTGACCATTACAGACAATGAAAAAATCCGGCAGATAAATCAGGAATACAGGCAGTTAGACGTTCCAACAGATGTATTATCTTTTCCAATGGCAGAGTTTGAAACGCCCGGCGATTTCTCCCCGTTTTTGGGAGAAGAAAAGAAAAGCATGTATTTTAATCTGGAATCTGGCGAATTTTTATTAGGCGATATTGTGATTTCATTAGAAAGAGCTAAGGAACAGGCCAAAGAATACGGACATTCCCTGGAAAGGGAGCTTGCTTTTTTAACTGCACACAGTATGTTTCATCTGATGGGATATGACCACATGGAAGAAGAAGAACGGGCTGTTATGGAAGAAAAACAGGAAAAACTTTTACAGGAATTAGGGATTACGCGTGATGTGGAAGACTGAAAAGCATTCACATATTTTTGTACAAATAACATAAAAGCTTCTTTTAAAGTAAATTGGAGGAAAAAATGGCAGAACAGGCAAAACAGGAGGCCAGCGGATTTTTAAAACAGGGAAGTGTTCTGGCACTGGCATCCATTTTAGTCCGAATCATCGGAATGATTTACCGGATTCCCATGGCGAACATTATGAAGGATGAGGGAAATGGTATTTATTCTGCTGCATTTGAAATTTATAATATTTTATTGATCATTTCATCTTATGGAATGCCTATGGCAGTGTCAAAAATGGTTTCTGCAAAATGTGCAGGAGGAGAATATAGAAATGCATATCATATTTTTCGCTGTTCTTTTGTGTTTTCCATTTTTACCGGTGGATTCGCTGCACTTTTTGTATATTTTGGAGCAGATTTTTTAGAAAAAAGCTTTTTTTCAGAATATCATGGAATTGCAATCCCGCTCAGGATTCTGGCTCCAACCATCTTTGTCGTGGCAGTCATGGGGGTTTTCCGCGGTCTTTTCCAAGGCAGGAAGACCATGATGCCTACCGCGGTTTCCCAGATATTGGAGCAGATCATCAATGCAGTAGTCAGCGTGGCTGCAGCATGGATTCTGATGAATAGCCATAGCGGTGAAACAAGACAGGCGGCATGGGGAGCAGCAGGCGGTACCATGGGAACGCTGTTTGGAGCATTGACAGCTCTTATCATTTTGTTCCTGATTTATCTGCTGTATCGTCCGATAATGAAAAAACAGATGAGAAGGGACCATGTTTCTGTAAAAAGACCGTTAAGTACGACTTTCCATCTGATTCTGGCAACCGTAATTCCCATTATATTGAGCCAGACAGTATATCAGTTAAGCGGAATTATTGATGTAACGCTTTTTAATAATGTGATGAAAGCAAAACATGTAGAAAATATCAGTACACTTTTAGGAATCTACAGTACAAAATACAGGGTTCTGGTCAGTGTGCCGATAGCTGTTTCAACAGCTATCGCATCCTCCATGATTCCGGGACTGGTAGCTTCTTATATGCAGCGGGACATGAAAGCAGTCAGGTACAAGATTGGAATTGCAGTAAAATTTAATATGATTATTGCGTTTCCATCTGCAATGGGGCTTTCTGTGCTTGCCATTCCCATTATACGGCTTTTGTTTCCGGGTTCAGATTATATGACAGGCGGCCTGATGCTGATGACAGGCTCTGTCTGTGTTATTTTTTATGCGCTTTCCACAGTGACCAGTGGTGCCCTGCAAAGTCTGGACCAGATGAATCTTCCGGTGATCCATGCACTGATATCGCTCATTGTGCATATTATTCTTGTATTTGTTTTATTAAAGTTCACGCCTTTAGGGGTTTATTCCCTTGTAGCAGGAAATGTAACATATCCACTGCTTGTGTGTTATCTGAATGGAAAATCCGTCAGAAAATGTATCAGAAAAAGACAGGAGGTCGTTGGAAGCTTTTGTGTTCCTTTTTTAGCTTCCTTTGTCATGGGGATTTGTACCTTTCTGGTATATCAGGGTTTCTTTTTGCTGACGCACAGGATTTATATTGCAATTTTTCCCGCACTTGCTGTGGCTGTAACTGTTTATTTTGTGATGGTATTGAAATTGAAAGGACTTAGCATGGAAGAATTAGCGGAATTTCCAATGGGACGAAGACTGCAGATGCTGGCAGATAAGTTTCATCTTTTATAAAATCCGCTTTGTTCTCCATGTACGTTTGTTCATGAGACAGTCTTTGGAGAAGGACAGTCTGGAAGGATGTGATGACTTTGGAGTATATTACTCGTGAAATGATCCGGCAGATGGCATCTTCAGAAACCGTTTTTTACCGCGGAATGAGGTATTATGCGGCACATGCAGTTTCTAAAATGACATGGAACGAAACAGTCATGCAGTACCGGGCCATTGTAACAGGAGGAAGCAGGTATGTAGTAACCATTGGAGAGGAAGACGGAGAAATTCATTATACTTGTAATTGTCCGGCACATGTGAAATATTCCGGTGCATGTAAGCATGTGGTCGCAGCCCTGTTGTTTATTTCAGATTATCAAAAAAGAAAAACACAGGAGCCTTTAGAGGCACCGGAAGAAAAAACTGCATTTCAGATTGTGGATTATTTCAGGAAACGGGAATACAGGCAGCTGACTCCAAGTTTTTTTCACTTAGATGTCAAGCTTCAGATTCCCCGGTTCATGAAAGAACAGGAAGACAGGGCATATGTGAGTCTTTTTGCCGGTCAGGGAAAAATGTATAAAATATCCAATACCAAAAAATTTATCCAGGATTATAGCAGCGGGCAGACCATACGGCTTGGAAAGGAATTTTGTTTTATTCCGGGAGAGTGCGCATTTGATGAAGAATCCGGAGAGCTTTTGGATTATATGACAGAAATCTATGAATCCAGCAGACTTTCGGAAAAGCGGCATATTCCGGTCTTTTTGGGAAACAGGATTTTATTTTGTCAAAAAAAATGTTGTACAAATTCTTAAAACTTCTGGCTGGAAAGAGCTGCTCTTTGGAGCTTTACGGAAAAGAATTCGGAAATGTCAGAGTGCTTTGGAAAAATCCGGATTTAAAAATGAATCTTGAATTGGAAAATGAGACACTGTTCCTGTCAGGAGACGGCAAAGAACGGCTGTATTCCCTGACAGAAGATGGCAGTATATTATTTTTTAACGGAACACTTTATCTGCCGGACAGGGATTACATAGGAAACATCCTTCCATTTTATTCCACATTGTTTCATGAAACAGGGAAGCGGCTGGAATTTCGTGGAGAAACAAAAAATGATTTTATTGAAAAGGTACTGCCGGTCATCAAAAAATCCATTTCTGTAGCCC
>CADBMP010000121.1 GCA_902795775.1 uncultured Lachnospiraceae bacterium
CCTGGAAAGCACCAGCCCCAGCCGGTAGAAGTCATTCTCCTGGCGGCTGAACGGGATGCCGAGCGCAAATTTCTGATACATGACCTGCGCGGCCAGGGAGTGGGTCGCAATAGAATGGGACAGGATCTTTGCCGGAACGGCCGCCTTTTCGATATGCCCGGGTCTTCCGTTCCCTGTCCGGCCGCACTCCGTGCACTTTGCGACCTGGCGCACGACCTGTTTTACGACAAGCGCTGCCGGACGGAATTCCACTTCCGTGCGCACGATCTCTTTTCCGATCACCTTCAGTTTTCCGCCGCACACGGAACAGGTCTTCCCCTCGTCAATCACATATTCCTCCACTTCTTTCGGAAGTGCCGCGAGCATCTCTTTCCGGACGCCTTCTTTCCGCGGAGTCCTTTTGTGCTCCGGGACAGTGATCTTTTTCTGCTCGCTGACCAGCGCCCCGGCCAGCCCCTCCAAATCAGGGAAAAGGCTGATCTGACCCTCTGTGTCCGCCGTCTCGGTATGGCTGCCGAACATTTTCTTTCTGGCGTGGAGAAGAGCCTGGGTCATGTTCTCGATCTGGATCTCCTGTCTGCGGATCTTCTCTTCCTGCTCCATGAGCTTTCTGTCTTTTTCGGCGAGAAGCTTTTCGTTGTCAGAAATTTTTTTGTCTTTCTCGGCCAGCTGTTTTTTCAGCATCTTGATCTCTTCTGCTTCTGTCATCTTTCTGCACCCGTCCTCTGTTTTTCTATAGGACATTATACCATTTTTTGTCCTTCTTTTCTACAGGGACAGAGAAAGAAAAAGCATGAAAAGTGCCGAAAATAAAGGGATTTTCCATGCTTTTTTGTTCAATATTCTTTCGTTTAAAAGCAGCTTTTTTCTGCATTTATTTCCACAGGATGATGGGCTTTTTCCTGTTCGATCTCGAGTCCGTCAAGGAGCCACTGCAGCTGTTTCGGAGTGATTTCCCGGACATCCGCCGGTGTCTTCGGCCACCGGAACTTCATCCTGTCCAGGAGCTTTTTGGAAGCGGGCACGAATCCGTTCCTGTCGTATCGGAGCGCCTTCAGGGCGTCCCTTTTTTTATTGCAGAAGACAAACACGTAACCGTCCGCGAACGGATCCATCTTGAATTTCGTGTTGACAAGCACGGAAAGCCCTTCGATCTGTTTCCTGAAATCTGTGGCCCCGACAGCCAGCACGATATGGTCTGCCCCGTCTGCAAAACGGCTCAGCATATCTCCCGGATCCTTTCGATCAGCGAAGCGGCAAGCCTGACATCCGCATCGCTCTGGATAAGAAAAGAACAGGAATTCCATGTTACCCGAAGCCCCTCCGGCGCAGGTGACGGGATTTCCCGTACCAGATGGGTGACTTCGGCAAATATGCTGCTTCCCTCCGGACATTCCATATTCCGTATCTTCTTTTTCCAACGATAGAAAGAGACCTCGGAAATGTTATTTTCTCTGCACCATCTGCGGATGGTGAGACCGCTCTCGGCAGCGTCCTTTATCCGCCGTTTCCATAATAAGATTGTTTCTTCTTCCATAAGAACCCTCCCTGATTATATTTATTTAGAGAGAGTATAGCAAGAAAGTGCGGGAGATAAAAGTACGCTGTTTTTTGAAGCACTTACGGATATTCCGGTTGAGCAGAGCACCCTTTCCGGAAATTAGAGCACCCCCTTCCGATTTTTCAGAGCAGGTGTTTCCGACGCATAGTGCAAGTGATTTGGCTTGATTACCATACACCCTGACAGACATCAGATTGTCAAGGGCTTGCCGGTACGGTGCTTGCTATCAAGAGGGCAAGATGGCATCATGAACGCTATGCAGGAGGTGTTATCCTGACGGTATTTCAGGAGAAGATATACCGGAGGAAGCAAGGATAATTGCTGTTGCGGATGCCTATGACGCAATGGCAAGCCGAAGAAGTTATCGTGATGTTATGCCACAGGATAAAGTTCGATCTGAGATTGAAAAGGGTATTGGAACACAATTTGACCCTCGATTTGCAAAATGTATGCTTGCAATTATAGATGAAGATGTGAATTATGAGCTGCATGAGTGAGATGCGCATAAAAAATGGCAGGAAAATCTGCTTCCTGCCAGAAGATCATCCATACGCCCTCATAAGAAGTTTAGCTTTGGCGAAGTCATGAACCTTGATCATTTTGTTGTTTCCGCTGCAGTGCCTGAACAAACCCAAAGCTCCAGGTCATCCTGCTTATTATCTTCTTTGTTTGTAAATTCCTGTGTGAATCCTGCATCTTTATAACAGAGTATCGAATCTCCTTTGAGCAGTTCTTCTTTCTCCCAGATACCGATACTAATCCCTTTAGGAACTTCAAATACGGTCGTTTTTTTGTTTGCTTCATCATCTGCATAAAAGGTTACCGTCACTTTCCTTTTTTCTGTCTGGGTAAAGTAATCCTTTAACGGCGTGGACAGAAGATCAAGAGTTTTGTCATAATCAAAAACATAGTTTTCATAAAAGTATTCCTGTTTTGATTCACCCCCGAAAGTCAGTGTGCCGTAGTATGCGGAGATTTCGCCGCTTTTTGCATCAAAGATATAACAGTAGGATAGGCACATCCCATCGTTATACTTCGCTTCATCAAGCCTGTTATTCTTCATGTAGGTAAGAATGAGTTCCTTATCTTTTAACTCTGTCAGAAAGTAGAGTTTTCCGCCTGCCGTTATCGTATAGGTAAGTGTTTCTGTTTCCGGAAGTTCCAGCTTGATATTGTTCTGGAGATGGAAGTCTAATTCCTCTTTGCACTGATTCTCTGCGCAAAGGTATTCACCGATGCCGGAAGAATCCTTTGGCATATCGACATAGTGATCCTTTGTGATATAACAGGTATCATCCGCATTGCTAAAATAATAACCGTCTTTATCCAGACGCCAGAAGTTTTCCGATGTCAGCTGCCCCTCTACATAACGTAGTTCCGATGTCTGTATGGAAGTATGTTTGGTGAGCAGATCGCCACATGTGGCGGTCTTCATAAGTTCGGTAAGTTTTGCGCGGTCCTCTGCCGTTGCTTCACGCAGTTGTGGGAGATAGATCTGCAGATCTGAATAATCGTCCGGCTCACTTCCTGTAAAGAGGGTTTCGCATGCGGCATCTGTAAATAAAGTTTCTCCATTAAAAAGCCTGCCTGCACAAACGACCTGGAAACCGACTTTTTTCTCCATTTGGAACGTTTTTGAGATTTCTTTTTCTGTTCCTGCTGCATAAGTCAGCTTCAGATTTCTCTTTTTCGCAGCCAGGATATCTTTCAATGCGGATTTTTCCGGTTCAAAGGAAGTTCCATACTGAAAAACGATTTTGTACAGTACGGAAGAACCATCTGCTTTGGTGCCGATGGTATTATTGATGAGCTCCAGCGTATCTGCCTGAACAGTATAGGTACCGTACAGCTTCGC
This sequence comes from uncultured Lachnospiraceae bacterium, assembly GCA_902795775.1. Classification (GTDB taxonomy): domain Bacteria; phylum Bacillota; class Clostridia; order Lachnospirales; family Lachnospiraceae; genus Butyribacter. The sequence continues at coordinate 3,417 of CADBMP010000121.1, forward strand.
ATCTGCCTGATATTCCAATCCGTAGAACTCATAGTTTTCTTTTATTTCTGCGGCATCTGTGTACTCCGTTGTGAATGTGATCTGTTTTCCGTTTTTGCTTGTTTTAATCACTTTTTCCTTTGACTGGTCATACTTCAAAATATCTATCACTGCATCTATCTTTTTCTGGAAATCTTTTGTGTCCATATAAAGCGTGCAGAGCGGATTTTCCTCTCCTGCGGTCAGTGTCAGCTCCCTGTCCTCTTTTAAGAGCGTACTCTGTACCGGTGTTTCAAGCGCATATACATTTTTTGACAGAAAAGAGGTTCCCGTATAACCATTCGGATAATCCTTATATTCTTCTTTGTTTATATAAGTGGTTTCCGTCGAAGTATAACCGCTGTATTTGCTGATAATGTTTCTGGCGGAATTGGCTTCCTCAAACTCTTTCATGGTGAAAGGAAGTTTGGTCGTTTCAGAAGCTGCCGCTTTCTTTTTGCAGGTCACTTTGCACTTCAAAGTGTAAGTCTTTTTCGCTGTCTTCACTTTGGCAGTAATCGTGGCATTTCCTTCTGCTTTCGCCGTTACTTTTCCGCCCAGTGTTCCGCTTTTCTTTACCGTTGCAATCTTTTTTTTGTCAGACTTCCATGTGACTTTTTTGATATTGTCGGTTCCCTTTTTTACCTTTAAGGTTACGGATTTTCCGACGGTCAGTGATGCGTTTTTTTTGCTTAGTGCCGGTGTTTTTACAGCAGCCTCGACCTTTCCATCTGCCAAAAATCCTGCGGAAAAAGTAACTATCCCTGTGCAAATGACAAGAAGGAGCCGTTTTAATTGTTTTTTCATAAATTACCTCCTGTAATGTTTTTTGGGTAAGCGGAAAAAAACCTGAGCTTACCATAAATTGTATCGTAGAATATATCATTTTATCAGAATTTTGTCAATAATAATAAATTTTGCCACGATTGAGGCAACGGTCAAAAAGGCATACGGGGAGCTTGGTTCAAGGATCGAGCCGCTTACCGGGAATGAGCGGTTAAAGGTGCTGCATGACTTCTATCATCTCGGCAGGGAGGACGGCTTTGATTTTGACCTGGGACACGCAAAGAAAGTCGGGACGGATTTCAGGAATGACTTATGTAACGGCATGATCAAGTATTTTCCGGACCATATCGAGGACGAGGGGAAATACAGCAGGGCTTTATTCATAAAGAAATATCCATAGCCATGCTTGCATGGCATTGCAGCCTTTCCGACCGGTTCTTAAATGAGATCACATCTCTTCCGGTCCACTCCGTTACAAGCATTGATGTAGTACCGATACCAAAAGATTTGACCACGAAGACCTTGCAGAAAAAGTATCTTGGGATTGAATCGGACATCATCAAACAGCAGAGGGTTAGGAACAAGAACAACGATTTTTCTTCGGAGATCTCCTATGCAAAGAGGACAGAGAAAAAGGAGATCGAGGGGATCATGGATGATGTGCGCGAGAATGACCAGTGCCTTTTCTATGTGGGAGTGACGATCATTGTCGTGGCAGAGAGCAAAGAGGAACTGGAGAGCGTGACGGAAACGGTGGAAACAATCGGAAAGCGTAACTCCGTGGCGATCGAGACGCATTATCTCAAACAGAGGGAGGCACTCAACTCCGCGCTTCCTATCGGCGTCAGGCAGGTGGAAACGATGCGTACCATGCTCACGCAGTCGTTGGCGGTGCTGCTTCCGTTCAATGTGCAGGAGTTAAGTGATGATAACGGTCTGTATTATGGAATCAACCAGATTAGTAAGAATGTGAACATTGCGGACAGGAAAGCACTCTTAAATGGAAACGGATTTACTTTCGGTGTTCCCGGTTCCG